>NZ_JBHXQZ010000081.1:17826-35480 GCF_042717095.1 Streptomyces sp. NPDC058632
CCGGGGGGCCGGGGGGCGGGAGGGGCGCCGCGGGGGGGGCGGCGGGGGCGGGGGCCGCCCTGCCGGCGCCCGGGGGGGGGGGGCCCCGCCCGCGGCCCGCCGGGCGGGCACCGCCCGGCCGGCCCTCGGCGCGGGTGCACGGGTGTACCCCCTACGGGCGGAAGCGCAGGATCTGCGGGTCGTGGTCGCTGATCTGGTCGTGGAACTCGGAGTTGAGGTGCACGCTGTCGTACGTGAACGCCCCGCCGCGGCGGATCGACGGGCTGATCAGGATCTGGTCCAGAACCTGGCTGTTGCCCTGGTAGACGTACGAGTAACGCTCGCTCCTCGGCAGGGACTTGACCGCCGACCAGAGAGTGCCCCGGCCCTCGAGGATCTTCGTCGTCGTGGAGAACTCGAAGTCGTTGATGTCGCCGAGGACGACGACGTCCGCGTTCTTCTGGGCGGCGAGGATCTTCGCGGTGAAGTCGTGGACCTCCTTCGCCTGGAGGTGGCGCTGCGTCTCCGAGCCGCGCGACGGCGGCTGGTACTGCGACGTCAGGGCCTGGTCGCCGCCCTTGGAGGCGAAGTGGTTGGCGACCACGACGACCGTGCGGCCGCGGAAGACGAACTCGCCGGCCAGCGGCTTGCGGCTGTCCTCGAACGCCCCGGCCTCGGGGGCGATGCGGCCGGGGGAGACCGTCAGGGCCGCCCTGCCGCGCACCTTGGTGACGCCGGTGGCCGTCGTGGCGTCGCCGCCCGCGCGGTCGGTGAAGGAGACCCGCTCCGGGTTGAAGAGGAACACCTGGCGGATGTTGCCGCCCGGCTGACCGCCGTCGGTCTTGTCGGCCGGGTCGATCCCGCGCCAGTCGTAGCGCGGGCCGCCCGCCGCCTCGATCGCGTCGATCAGCTTCGCCACCGTCAGGTCGGCGGCGACCGTGCCGTCGTCGGTGGCGCCGTTGTTGTCCTGGATCTCCTCCAGGGACACGATGTCGGGCGACTTCAGGTTGCCCACGACCGCTTCGGCGTGCGCGGCGAACGTGTCGTCGGACGGGTCGAGGTTCTCCACGTTGTACGTGGCGACCGCCAGCTCGCCGGAGCGCTGCGCGCGGGTCGACTCGCGCCGCAGGTTCCCGCTCTCGAGCGTGCCGAGTTCGCCGGCCACCAGGGTGTAGCCGCCGAACTGGTTGAAGTCCAGCGGGCCCGCGGTGGTGCCGGCGAGGGTGTCGCCGACGTTGGCGTCGGGGAAGTCCGCGGCCCGGCCCAGGGACTGGATCTGCAGGCGCCCGGTGTTCTGGGCGTCGTAGGAGCCGTAGACCGTGCCGCCGCGGTGGTTGCGGTTCTCCCACGGCTTCACCGTGACCCAGAGCTCGGTGTACGGGTCGGTGGCACCGACCACGCGGGTGTCGGAGACCTGGACGTTCATGCCCTCGAGGGACTCGTAGAAGTCCAGGGCGTAGCGGTCCGGGCGCAGCGGCAGGGTGTTGACCGAGCCGTTCCCCGCGCTGTCCCCGGCCGGGGTGTAGGCGGCGGGGACGGACCCGGCGTCGATCCTGGTCGCGGCCGGGACCGGGTTGCCGCCGGAGACGACGGTGAACGCGGCGCGGGTGATCTCCGTCAGTGCCTGGTTGCCGGAGGAGGTGCCGCCGGGGACGTACTCCGTGACCGTGCCGGAGACCGTGACGGCATCGCCGACGGCGACCCCCTGCGGGGTCGAACCCGTGTGGACGAAGACACCCTCACTGGTGGCCGGGTCGGCGTCCGGGACCGGATCCTGGATCCAGAATCCGCGGGACGAGCCGTAGGTACGGATGCCGGTGACGATTCCGGCCACATCGGTGACCTGCTGCCCGACGTACGGAGACATCCGGGTGTGGCCCTGGATGTCGTGGATGCGCACGGACTCCGCGTGCGCGGGCGAGGTGAGGACGATCGTGGACGCCGCGCACACGGCGGCGACGGTGAGCGCGGCGAGACGCGCGGACGACTTGCTCGGCAACGGATTCCCTCCGGGAACGTGATGAGTGCCGGGACGAGGGTGGAAGAACGTGCGACGTGCTGGGACGGCGGGAGCGGTTCGGGCCGGTGGGGCCGAGGGGACGTGTGGGACGGGTCGGGCAGGCGTGACGCGCGTAGAGGGTGTGGGCCCCGTGAGTCCTGCGAGTACCCCCAGGATGCCTCTGTGCATGCTGCCCGTGGGTGGCTTCTGCTCCGGTGAACAACTGTCCGCCGACTTCTACGCGCGTCAATCTCCAGCCTCGCCGGGCCACTTGTCAAGGTTTCAGCCATGTACACGGGTCGAAGCAGAGGTGAAGCGGGCGGCTCGGGTGGAAATCCGTCTAGGCTGAGCGGCTGAGTCGTAGAGGGCGCCGAGGTCAGGACCTGGGTCTTTCCGGAGGAGAACAGCCGATGTCAGACAGCTCCATGCCGCCGGCGCGGCTGCACCCCGAAGCGGAGCTGGCGCGCGAGGCACTGTCCACGCCGCTGCTGTCCCGGGCCGCCCGGCTCGCCCGCTGGGCCGGGCCCGGAACGCGGGTCGACGCCGGCGGCGGACTCGTCGACGCGCAGCTGCCCGCGGCGGCCGAGGCGCTCGGGCTGAGCGGGGAGGACGCCACCGCCGACGCCGGTGCCGCATGGCGCGTCGCCGTGGACGCCGGGCTCGTCGACGTCGTCGACGAGGAGGAGGGCACCGTCACCGCGGGCGCCGACCTGGCGCTGCTCACCGGCGGCTCGCCGCAGGACGTCCTCACCGTGTGGCTCGCCGCTCTGGAGACGGTGCTCGCCGACGCGAGCGTGCCCGACCTGGACGGGCTCGTCGACGCCCTCGCCACCGGGGACGGCTCCGGCGAACTCGACCTCTCCTCGGTCGGCTGGGACCCGGAGGCCGAGGCGGAGTTCCTCGACGAGATCCTCGGCAACCTGTATCTCCTGACCGCCGGCGAGGCGGAGCCCGTCGGCTCGCCGGTGCCGCTGCCCGCACTGGCCGCCTCCGTGATCGTCCCCGACGACATGCCGGAGCCCACCGACGACGTGCTCCAGCAGGTGTCCGACGCGATGATGCGGCTGGACGACCAGTTCCGCCTGCTGGAACCGGCCGGACTCGTGGAGTACCAGCCGGTCGACGAGGCACTGCTGGCCGAGGGTGACGAGGAGCCCGCACCGCCCCAGGACGACACCGACGTCACCCGCTACGGCGTGGTGCGGCTGACTTCGCTCGGCCTGTACGGGCTGCGCGCCCGCCTGCTGGAGGCAGGGTTCGACGCCCCGGCGGTCGGGGACCTCACGGACAAGGGCGCCGACGCGCTGCTCGACGGCACCTCCGTGTTCCCGCCGGCGGCGGCCCACGCGGAGACCGAGCAGTGGCTCGCCCGCCGCGAACCCCTCGCCGCGGCCCGGGAGCTGCTGGCCGCCGCGCGCGGCACCGACGAGAACGCGCCGCTGCGGCGGCTGCAGTGCCAGCAGGCGCTGTCACTGGTCGGCGTCTCGGCCGAGCCCGCCCTGCGGGAGGTGCTCGACGACGCGGAACTCGGCGGGCTGGCCCGGGTGTGGCTGACCGAGCACGGGGCGACGGACGTACCGCCGCCCTCCGAGGCCATGGTCTTCTGGCTGACCATCGACACGGTGGCCGCACAGCTCTCGGCCGAGGGCAACTCCGAGGAGCTGCAGGCCCTGGTGGAAGGTCTGGCCCGCCAGCACGGCGGCTTCTTCGACACGGCCTGGCGGGTGGAGCACCCGGCCACGGCGGACGTGCTGGAGGCGATGGGGCGGCTGCACCCGGACAAGGCGATCGCCAAGGCCGCACGCAAGGCCGCCTTCAAGGCGCGCTCGCGGCAGGGGGGTTGACGCGCGGCAGGGGGTGACACGCGGCAGGGGGAGCTGACCGGGCGGGCGGACGCCGTACGGCGGTCGGCCGGCAGGGCGGGCAGAGCGAGCAGGACGGGAAGCCGCGCGTGGCCCACCGAAGCGGCCGCGTGCGGCTCACCGGCGTGTTCGCGCGCGGGTTCACCGACGTGTCCGCGCTCGGTTCACCGAAGCCGCCGCCGGGGAGCCCCGCGGAGTTCAACCGGCGTTCAGACATGGGCGGAAGCGTGAGGGTGAACGAGGCCCGACCCGTCACCCCCCCCCCGCACGGCCACCCACCGTCACAGGAGGCTTCATGCCGCTCACCCGCAGGGACTTCGCCAGGACATCCGCGGTCGCCGGTGCCGGTGTCGCACTGGTGGGCAGCGTAGGCGCCCTCGCCTCCGCACCGGGCGCCCTCGCGTCCCACGATGCCGAGAGCGCGGGTGAGGAGCGGGAGGCGGCCCGGCGGCCCCACCCCGTGGTCGGCTACGGTCCTCTGGTCCCGGACCCGGCCGGCATCCTCGCCCTGCCGGCCGGCTTCACCTACCGCACCCTCACGTACACCGGGAAGACCCGGCTGGAGTCCGGCGAGTACACCCCCTCCGACCACGACGGCACCGCCGCCTTCGAGGGCCCCCGCGGCACCACCCTGCTGGTCAACAACCACGAGATCGACGGCCCGCGCGACGAGGCGGAGCACCCGGTTCCCCTCACCGAGGGCCTCGTCTACGACCCGGGCGCGCCCGGCGGCTGCACGGTCGTCGAGGTGCGCCGCGACGGCAGCGTCGCCGAGTGGGTCGGCATCGCCGGCACCGCCAACAACTGCGCGGGCGGCAGCACCCCCTGGGGCACCTGGCTCACCTGCGAGGAGAACTCCGACCGGGCCGGCGAGAACGGCATGACCAAGGACCACGGCTAC
This sequence comes from Streptomyces sp. NPDC058632, assembly GCF_042717095.1. Lineage (NCBI taxonomy): Bacteria > Bacillati > Actinomycetota > Actinomycetes > Kitasatosporales > Streptomycetaceae > Streptomyces > Streptomyces sp. NPDC058632. The sequence goes on from NZ_JBHXQZ010000081.1 coordinate 22,568, forward strand.
GTCTTCGAGGTCGACCCCGCCGACCGGCGCGCCAACCGGGATCCCAAGCCCCTGAAGTTCTTCGGCCGGTACGACCACGAGGCCGTCGTCATCGACCCCAAGCGCGGCCACGCCTACCTCACCGAGGACGCGGACGAACCCAACGGCCTGTTCTTCCGCTGGACCCCGCCGAAGGACTTCCGCCACGGCCCCGGCCGGTTCCGCACCCTCGCGGACGACGCGGGCGTCCTCCAGGCGCCCAAGTGCTACGACTCCGGCGGCCGGTTCGTCGACGACCTCTCCCGAGCCACCCGGACCGGCACGGTGTACGGAGTCGACTGGGTGGACGTGCCCGACCGCGACGCGCGGACCGTCTCCGTGCGCGAGCAGTTCGGGGCCGGCGAGATCACCCGCGGCCGCAAGCTGGAGGGCATGTGGTGGGGCGACGGCGGGGCGTACTTCGTCTCCTCGTACGCCCGTGAGGAGAGCCCCGTTCAGCACGACGGCCAGGTCTGGTTCTACGACCCGCGGCGCCGCACCATGACCCTCAAGGTCCTGCTCGGCGTGAACCCGGACCCTTCCGAGGACGGCGCCTTCGACGGCCCCGACAACATCACCGTCTCCCCGTACGGCGGCCTGGTCATCGCCGAGGACGGCGACGGCGTGCAGCACCTGTTCGGCGCCACCGACAGCGGACGCACCTACCCCATCGCCCGCAACGACCTGAACATCGGCACCGAACAGGAGCCGGAGTTCAGCGAGTTCACCGGCGTCACCTTCTCGCCCGACGGGAAGACCCTGTACGCCAACATCCAGGAACCGGGCATCATGCTCGCCATCACGGGCCCCTGGAAGCGCCAGAGGCGCGACTGAACCCACGGCACGGAACCATTCCGCCGGGCCCGGCCCGCGGCCGTCCCCTCCCCGGGCCACGGTGCACGGTGCGGGCCGCCCGGCCGGCGGAACGTGTCATCGAGGAGGGCCCGGCCGTCCTGGGACCGTCCGGCAGGCCTGTCCTTCCCCGCGTCATGGACGGTGCGCAGCGGCGTACGCGGTTCGGGGCACGAAGGGCAGGTGAACGGCCGCGGGAAACGGGACGGAACAAGTGTCCGGCGCGGCGCGGGCGCCATGGAGGTGAGGCGCTGTCGGCAGACGGCGCCGAGCTCCGCTCGGAGACCCGTCGGCGGCGCCCGTTGCCAGCTTGGACGGATGGAATCCAAGCCCGCCCGTGAACAGCCCACGCCCGCCCACGCCACGGACCTGCAGGAGCACCGTGTGCGGCTCCGACGGAAGAAGGCCGAACCGGTGGCCGGCAAGGACATGGCCGAGACGCCCGGGGCGGGGTCCGCTCCCGGAACGGCCACCGACCCCGTGCAGGAGGGCAAGCCGATGGCCGGACCCGTCGACCTGGTGTCCCGCGGCGAGATCGGCCGCGAGCCCACCGCCCTCCACGCCCACCTGGGCGGCCGGCCGGCACTCCACGCGTACAGCGCGCTGTTCTGACCGCCCCGGGCCCTCGGTAGGGTACGGAGAGGGTTTGCCGGGGTCGGGGAAGGGCTGGGGCTGATGGTGCGGGCCAGGGCCATGCGGGCGGACGCCAGGCGCAATCACGCGCGGCTGCTGGAAGTGGCCGTCGAGGCGTTCGCCACGTACGGCGAGGGCGCCTCGCTCGACGACATAGCCAAGCGGGCAGGAGTCGGCTCCGGCACGCTCTACCGGCACTTCCCCACGCGCCGGGCACTGCTGGAGGCCGCCTACGTCGACCGCATCGACGCGATCGCCGCGCGCGCCGGCGAACTCGCCGAACGGCTGCCGCCCGGCGAGGCGCTGACCGAGTGGCTCCACGAACTCGGCACCGGGATGATCCGGATCCGAGGGCTGCGGGCCCTGCTGGGCTCCGCCGTCGGGGGCGACGGAGGTGACGGCGGCGACGCTGGTCCGGTGAACGACACCACCGACTGCTGCGAGCCCCTGAAGGGCGCGGTGGCGCGGCTGGTCGGCACGGCCCAGGAGGCGGGGGCGCTGCGCCGGGACATCGAGCCGGTCGACGTGCTGCGCCTGGCCCACGGGGTCGCCACGGCCTCGGAACTGGCGGACGGGGAGGGGACGCACATCCGCCGGTATCTGGGGCTGCTGACGGAGGGACTGCGACCGCAACAGCCGTAGCGGCCAGGGCAGTCGCAGCAGGACGGGTCCGGGTGCACCTCCGCCCTCGGGCGCACCCGGACCGGGGTTCTTACAGCGCCTGGGCGGCCGGCTTGACCATGCCCCTGACCGTGCGGGACTTCACGAAGTCGCCCATCGCGGTCATCTCCCACTCGCCGGAGAACTGACGGATCAGCTTCGCCATCATCACGCCCGTCTGCGGTTCGGCGGAGGTGAGGTCGAAGCGCACCAGTTCCTCGCCGGTGGCGGCGTCCAGGAGACGGCAGTACGCCTTGGCGACCTCGGTGAACTTCTGGCCGGAGAACGAGTTCACCGTGAAGACCAGGCCGGAGACGTCCTGGGGGAGACGGCCGAGGTCCACCGTGATCGTCTCGTCGTCCCCGCCGCCCTCGCCGGTGAGGTTGTCGCCGGAGTGCTTGATCGCGCCGTTCACGATCTGCAGCTTGCCGAAGTAGCAGCTGTCGATGTGATTGCGCTGCGGGCCGTACGCGATGACCGAGGCGTCGAGGTCGATGTCCTTGCCCCGGTACGCCGGCTCCCAGCCGAGGCCCATCCGGACCTGCGAGAGCAGCGGCCGGCCGCCCTTCATCAGGGAGACGGTCTGGTTCTTCTGGAGGCTGACCCGGCCCTTGTCCAGGTTGATCTTCCCGGTGCCCGGCGCGGGGGCGGGCGGCGCCGGGGGCGCGGCGGCGGGGGCGGGCGGCGCCTGCGGGGCGGTCGTCGGCGGGGCCGGGGGCGCCGGCGGAGGGGGAGTGGCCGGCTGCGCCGGAGCGGCGGGCTGGGCGGCCGGTTCCTCGACCGTGACGCCGAAGTCGGTGGCGATGCCGGCCAGGCCGTTGGAGTAGCCCTGGCCGACCGCGCGGGCCTTCCAGACGCCGTTGCGCAGATAGACCTCGACGATCACCAGGGCGGTCTCGTCGCCGAGGCGCGGGGGAGTGAAGGTGGCCAGGACCGCGTTGTCGTCCGCGCCCCGGATGGTGGCGGTCGGTTCGATGCCCCGGAACGTCTGGCCCTGGGCGTCGGGGCTCGCGGTGACGACGATCTTCTCGATGCCGGGCGGGACGGCCGTGGTGTCGATCGTGATGGCGTCCGGAGCGCTGCCACCGCCGGAGCGGTGGGACACGCCGGGGCCCGCGGGCTGGTTGTAGAAGATGAAGTCGTCGTCGGAGCGCACCTTGCCGTCGGCGGTGAGCAGCAGGCCCGATACGTCGAGCCGCACCGGGGCGGCGACGTCCACCGTCACGCGGGCGGTGGGGAGGGGGATGTTCGAGCCGGGGGTCATAGCTGTCATGCCGGGTGAACGAGCGAGGGTGTTTTACCGTTCCCTTACCTTGAGCCGTTCGGCGGGCCCGCGGTTCTCCTCGCGCAGGGAGGCGCCCCCGGACGGGCTGAAAACAGAGCGGGGTCCGGGGGCGAGAACCGCTACGGCACGACCACGATCTTCCTGCCGACCCCCGCCGCGAACTGCTCCAGCGCCTGCGGGTACTGGTCCAGCGGGATGCGGTCGCTGATGAAGACCTCGGGGTCCAGCACGCCGTTCGCGAAGAGTTCCGCCGCCCGCTCGTAGCTGTGCAGGACGGCCATCGATCCCGTGATCGTGATCTCCTGGTTGTAGATCCGGTACGGGTCGATCGTCACGCGGGTCGCGTAGTCGGCGACGCCGAACTGCAGGAAGGTGCCCGCCTTGGACACGCGGTCCAGGCCGTCCTGGATCGCCGCCGCGTTGCCCGTGGCGTCGATGACGAGGTCCCAGCCCTGGGGACGGTCCAGTTCGTCCGGGTTCGCCGCCGAGGCGGAGACGCCCAGCTGCCGGGCGGTCTCCAGACGGGCCGGGTTCAGATCCACCATGTCCACGCTCGCCGCGCCGGTCCGCTTGGCCAGCTCCAGCATCATCAGGCCCATCGTCCCGGAGCCGTAGATCAGGACGTGCGCGCCGAGGCGGGACTGCAGGACGTCGTAGCCGCGCACCGCGCAGGAGAGCGGCTCGATCAGGGCCGCGTCCTGGGTGCGGACGTGCTCGGGCAGTTTGACGCAGTTCGCCACCGGGGCCACCGCGTACTGGGCCGCCCCGCCCGCCGCGGTGACACCGATCGCCGCCCAGCGCTCGCACAGGTTGTTGTGGCCGGTACGGCAGTAGCGGCACTCGTAGCAGTACAGGGAGGGGTCCACGGCGACCTGGTCGCCGAGCGACACCTCGGTGACCTGGGAGCCGACGCCGACCACCTCGCCGGCGAACTCGTGCCCCGGCACGATCGGCAGTTTGGGAGCGAACTCGCCCTGCAGGATGTGCAGGTCCGTGCCGCACAGCCCGCAGGCCGCGACCTCGACGACGACCTCGCGGGGCCCTGGCGTCGGGTCCGGGACCTCGGCGACGACGGCCCGGCCCACGGACTCGATGACGGCGGCCTTCATTTCACGGCTCCCAACGACAGGCCCTGGACGAGTTTGTCCTGGGCGGCGAACCCCGCGGCGAGCACCGGCAGGGAGATGACGAGCGACGCGGCGCACACCTTGGCCAGGAACAGGCCCTGGCTGGTGATGAAGCCGGTCAGGAAGACGGGGGCGGTCTCGGCGACCACACCCGTCAGGACCCGGGCGAACAGCAGTTCGTTCCAGCTGAAGATGAAGCAGATCAGGGCCGTCGCCGCGATGCCGGGCAGCGCCATCGGGGCGATGATGCGGGCGAGTATCGTCGGCAGCCGGGCCCCGTCGATCTGGGCGGCCTCGATCACCGCGACCGGGATCTCCGAGAGGAACGAGTGCATCATCCACACGGCGATCGGCAGGTTCATGGAGGTGTAGAGCAGGACGAGCAGCCAGATGTTGTCGAGCATCCCGGCGTTCTTGGCGAACAGGTAGATCGGCAGCAGGCCCGCCACGACCGGCAGCATCTTGGTGGAGAGGAAGAAGAAGAGGACGTCCGTCCACCGCTTCACCGGCCGGACGGACAGGGCGTATGCCGCCGGGAGCGCGAGCAGCAGGACCAGGATCATCGAGGCCACGGACGCCACCGTCGAGTTGATCAGCGACGGCCAGGGGCTCGCGCCGCCGCCCGCGCCGAAGAACTCCCGGTAGCCGTCCAGGGTGAGGGCGGCGGTGAACGACGGCGGGTTGGTGGCCGCGTCCTCCTCGGAGTGGAAGGACGTCAGCGCCATCCAGGCGATCGGCAGGAAGAAGACGATGCCGGTCAGCCAGGCCACCAGGCCGAGCCCGGCTCCCTTGCGGATCCGGGTCCGCGGCCGGCCGCGGTCGGGTGCAGCGATGGTGCTCATGCGCGGGACGCCTCCTCGCGGAACAGGGACGACACGACGCGCAGGGCGAAGGTCGCGATGATGATCGAGCCGATGACCACCAGGACACCGGCGGCCGAGGCCAGACCGTTCTCGTGGGCCTGGTAGAAGGTCTGGTACACGGTGTACGGGAGGTTGGCGGTGCCCAGGCCGCCGGACGTGATCGTGAAGACCGCGTCGAAGTTCTGCACGATGTAGATCGACCCGAGCAGGGCGCCCAGTTCGAGGTAGCGGCGCAGGTGCGGCAGGGTCAGATGGCGGAAGATCTGCCAGTCGCTCGCGCCGTCCACCCGGGCCGCCTCGATCTGCTCCTGGTCCCGGCTCTGCAGGCCGGCGAGCAGGATCAGCATCATGAACGGCGTCCACTGCCACACCAGCGCGGCCTCCACCGCGAGCAGCGGTGTGCCCGAGATCCAGTCGGGCTGCGGGCCGCCGACGTAGTGCAGCAGGCCGTTGAACAGGCCGTACTCGGGGTTGTAGAGGACGTGCTTCCACAGCAGGGCCGCCGCCACCGGCACCACCAGGAACGGGGCGATGAGCAGGGTGCGGACGATGCCCCGGCCGCGGAACTTCCGGTCGAGGAGCAGGGCGAGGAGCAGTCCGAGGACCAGGCTGGTGAGGACGACCGCCACTGTCAGCAGGATCGTCGTCCACACCGACTGGCGCAGGTCGGAGTCGCCGAGGACCTCGCCGTAGTTCGCGAAGCCGGCGAACTCCCGGGCGTCGGGGTAGAGGGAGTTCCAGTCGAAGAAGGAGATCACCAGCGTCGCCACGAAGGGCAGCTGGGTCACCGCGATCATGAAGATCAGGGCGGGCAGCAGCGGGGCCCTGGTGGCCCAGCCGCGCAGCCGGTCGGAGCGCTGTCCGCCGCCGGGGCGGACGTCCGGGGCGGCCACGGGGGCCGTTGTCGTGGCGGTCATCGGCCCTCGTACTCCTCTGAGATCTCTTCGGCGAGCTGCTGGGACTTCTTCAGGGCCGACTCGACGGACTGGCGTCCGGCGATGGCCGCGCTGATCTCCTGGGAGACCTGGGTGCCGAGGTCCGTGAACTCGGGGATGCCGACGAACTGGATGCCGGGCGCGGGCCGCGGCTGCACACCCGGGTCGTCCGGGCGGGCCTGCTCGATGGCCTTCCTGGTCATCTCCTGGAAGGCCCCGGCCTCCGCGCGGTAGTCCGGGTTCTCGTAGGTGGAGGCGCGCTTGCCGGCCGGGACGTTGGACCAGCCGATCTCGTCGCCGACCAGCTGCTCGTACTCCTTGCTGGAGGCCCACGAGACGAACTTCCAGGCGTTGTCCGGGTTCCGGGAGGCGTTCTGGATGCCCCAGGCCCAGGTGTAGAGCCAGCCGGCCGACTCCGTCTTCTCCACGGGGGCGGGGGCGTAGCCCATCTTGCCCTTGACGGGGGAGTTGGCCGACTCCAGGGAGCCTGCCGCGGAGGTGGCGTCGTACCACATCGCGGTCTTGCCCTGGGTGGTGTTGTTCAGGCACTCGGCGAAGCCGGACTGGGCGGCGCCGGCCTCGCCGTGCTCGCGCACCAGGTCGACATAGAACTTCACCGCCTTCTGCCACTCCGGGGAGTCCAGGCGGGCGTTCCAGTCCTCGTCGAACCAGGTGCCGCCGAAGGTGTTCACCACGGTCGTCAGCGGTGCCATGACCTCGCCCCAGCCGGGCAGACCGCGCAGGCAGATGCCCTTCATCCCGGGCTCGGCCCCGTCGAGCTTCGCGGCGATCTCGCCCACCTCCTGCCAGGTGGGGTTGGCGGGCATCGTCAGGCCCTCCCGCTCGAGGAGGTCCTTGCGGTACATCAGGAACGAGGACTCGCCGTAGAAGGGCTGGCCGTAGAGCTTGTTGTCGTCCCCGGTGAGGGACTGGCGCATCGGTTTGAGGATGTCCTGTTCGTCGTAGTCGGGGTCCTCGTCGGTGTACGAGTCCATCTCCTTGAGCCAGCCGTTGCGGGCGTAGATCGGGATCTCGTAGTTGGACAGGGTGGCGACGTCGTACTGGCCGGCCTGGTTGGCGAAGTCCTGGCTGATCTTGTCGCGGACGTCGTTCTCCGGCAGCACGGTGAAGTTCACCTTGATGCCGGTGTCCTTGGTGAAGTGCGCGGCGGTGAGCTTCTGCAGCTCCACCATCTGGGGGTTGTTGACCATCAGGACGTTGATGGCATCACCGCCTGATCCGGCCCCGCCCGCTCCGACCCAGCAGCCGGAGAGCAGCGGGGCGAGCAGCGTCCCTGCGGCGACCGCGGCGAGTGTGGCTCGCGGCGGCCTCCGTCGGCTCTGGGTTCGCATGGATCGCTCCTGGACGTATAGGGAGGTACCGGGCGTCGCCTGGGGCGGCTCTGCCCGGGGGGGAAGTGGAACCTTGTGCTGTTAATCGATGAATCGCTGAATCGATGAACCGGTGAATCGGTGGTGCGGTGATGCGACGGGGTCCGCCGGGTCGTCGTCGGTCAGACGCGGATGACCTGGGGGCCCAGCAGGGAGTAGCGGTGGGCCTCGGCCGCCGGGAGCAGCGTGCTCGTGACGATCGCCTCCAGTGCGTCGACGTCGGCGAACCGGCAGAAGCTGACCGCCCCGAACTTGCTGTGGACGCCCGCGAACACCACGCGGCGCGAGGCTCGCATCGCCTGCGTCTTGACCTCGCTGACCGCCGGGTCGGGCGTGGTCAGACCGTGTTCGCGCGAGATGCCGTTGGCGCCGATGAACGCCAGGTCGATGACGAAACCGGAGAGCATCCTCGTCGTCCAGTGGTCGACGGTGGCGAGGGTGCCGGAGCGGACCCGGCCCCCGAGCAGCAGGACGGACACGGTGCCGGCCTCGGCGAGCGCGCCCGCGACCGGCAGGGAGGCGGTGACCACGGTGAGTGCCCGGTCCCGGGGCAGTGCCTCGGCGATGAGCTGTGGGGTGAAGCCCTCGTCGACGAACACGGTCTCCGCGTCGCCGAGCAGTTCGGCCGCCGCGTTCGCGACCCGCCGCTTCTCGGCCACGTGGCTGGTGGCACGGAAGGCGAGCGTGGTCTCGAAGGCGGCACTCTCCACGGGATAGGCGCCGCCGTGGGTGCGGCGCACCAGACCGTGGTCCTCCAGAGCGCGCAGATCCCGCCGTACGGTCTCCTTGGCCACGCCCAGATCGGCGGCGAGCGCTGTCACGTCGACCGAGCCGGTGGCGCGTGCCACCCGCACGATCTCGCGCTGGCGCTCCTCGGCCGTTCTGTCGCTCATGGCCGCACCCCTGCTTCCTGCCTTGGTTGCCCGTTCGGGCCCCGTGAGGGCCTGCAGGAATTTCTACAGCGGGTGCGCGGAGCTGACCAGGTCTGTTGCATGATCGGTCCTGCCCGTTTATGCCCGTTCGGCTCGGGAGGTGCCCTCCTCGGACCTGGGGAGGGGGCGGACGGGGCGAGGGAAGCGGGCATCGCGGATGCCCGAATGCGGCGGCAGGCGGGCCCGTTCGGTGCCCGCCCGCCGCTGTGGACGTCGATTTCCCGCCGCGCCGCCGCGCCGGTGCCGTCAGTACGGCCAGATCGGCGGATCGGTGACGAAGTGTCCGCCGAGGCGTGCCTGTGCCGGGTCGGCCGGGTCCAGTTCGCCCTGCTCGGCGACGAGCTTCGCGGCGAACGGCTCGGAGTCGTCCTGCGGGTCGTAACCGAGGGCGCGCGCGGAGGTGAGGTCCCACCACAGCCGGGTGTTGTCGGACGAGCCGTGGACGACCGTGTGGCCGACGTCCTCGGCGGTCAGGGCCGCGTGGAAGAGGCGGGCGCCGTCGGCGGGGCTCATCCACACCGAGAGCATCCGCACGCTGGTCGGCTCGGGGAAGCAGGAGCCGATGCGTACGGAGACGGTCTCCAGGCCGTGCTTGTCCCAGTACAACTGGGCGAGGTCCTCGCCGAAGCACTTGGACAGACCGTAGAAGGTGTCCGGGCGGCGTGGGGTGTCGACGGGGATGAGGGGGTCGTCGCCCCGGGGGCGCGGGGTGTATCCGACGGCGTGGTTGGAGGAGGCGAAGACGATGCGCCCCACGCCCTCCTCGCGCGCGGCCTCGTACAGGTGGTAGGTACCCTCGATGTTCGCCGCGAGGATCTTCTCGAACGGGGCTTCCAGGGAGATGCCCGCGAGATGGACGATCGCGTCGACCCCGCGGACCGCCTCGCGCACGGCCTCCCGGTCCGCCAGGTCCGCGACGATCGCGTCCGGCTCGCCCTCGATCGGCCGCAGGTCGAGCAGGCGCAGTGCGTAGCCGTAGTCCGGGAGCAGGCCCCGCATCAGGGTGCCGAGGCCGCCGGCGGCGCCGGTGAGCAGGACGGTGCGGGGAGCGGGCATCGAGGATCTCCTTGCGTCACCGGCCGTGCATGTGTGCGCACGGCATTCATATGCGTGGAAACGGTAAGGAGGCGGCCCGTTGTCCGTCAAGTATCCCCCACCCTCCTGTGAGTGAGGGGAATCGGCCGGCGTGCGACAGGTCGGCACGCTTGACCGGCGTCCCGGGAGAGCTCTAGCGTGTCATTGTTCAGAAATGTAGACATCAATCAAGAATATGGACCAGGGAGAGCTTGTGACGTCAGCCCCTCTCGTCGCCCCCCTCGCCACCCGGCTCGGCATCCCCAGCGGACCGCTGTTCTTCCCGGTCACCGCCTACGGACCCGACGGCGCCGTCGACCTCGAGACCTACCGGCTCCATGTGCGCGGCGGGGTCGAGGCCGGGGCCGCCGCCGTCTTCGCCTGCTGTGGCACCGGGGAGTTCCACGCCCTGACGCCCGAGGAGTTCGAGGCGTGCGTGCGGGTCGCCGTCGAGGCGGCCGACGGACGCGTCCCGGTCGTCGCGGGCGCCGGGTACGGTACCGGCCTCGCGGTGCGCTGGGCCGGGATCGCCGAGCGGGCCGGGGCGGACGGGCTGCTCGCCATGCCGCCCTACCTGGTGCGGGCCGGTCGGACGGGACTGGTCCGGCACTACCGCGAACTCGCCGCGGCGACCGCCCTCCCGGTGATCGTCTACCAGCGCGACAACGCCCTGTTCACGCCCGAGAGCGTCGTCGAACTGGCCCGTACCGAGGGGATCATCGGCCTCAAGGACGGTCACGGCGACCTCGACCACATGCAGCGGATCGTCAGTGCCGTACGCACCGAAGTCCCCGGCGAGTTCCTGTACTTCAACGGGCTGCCCACCGCCGAACAGACCCAGCTCGCCTACCGCGCCCTCGGCATCACCCTCTACTCGTCCGCGGTGTTCTGCTTCGTGCCCGAGATCGCCCTCGCCTGCCACCAGGCCCTGCACGCCGGCGACCGGGCCACCGTGGACCGCCTGCTCGACGGCTTCTACCGGCCCTTCGTCGAACTGCGCGACCAGGGCAGCGGATACGCCGTCTCCCTGGTCAAGGCCGGGGTACGGCTGCGCGGCCTGGACGTGGGCGAGGTCCGGCCACCGCTCGACGAACCGGCCGGGGATCATGTCAAGCAACTCGCTCGGCTGATCGAGCGGGGACTCGCACTGATCGAGGAGGCCAAGTGAGGGCATCGGCGTTCGTCTACCCCTGGGACGTCAACGGGGATCCGGAGGCCCCCGCGCGGATCGCCGGGCTCGGAGTGGCGCAGGCGACGCTCGCCTCCGCCTACCACTCCACGCGCGCGCTGACTCCCCGTCACCCGCGCCACCGTATCGTCACCGCCGAGCACGCGGCCGTGCTCTACCCGCCCGGCGCCCACTGGGCCGGCCGTACCCCGCGCCCGTACCCGTCCGGCGACTGGGCACCCGGCGACGCCTTCGGCGAGGCCGCCGACGCGCTCGCGGCCGCCGGCCTCCAGGTGCACACCTGGGTCGTGCTCGCGCACAACTCCCGCCTCGGCGCCGACCATCCGGACACCTCGGTCGTCAACGCCTACGGCGACCGTTATCCCTGGGCCCCCTGCATCGCCCAGCCCGCCACGCGCGCCTACCTCACCGCCCTGGCCGCGGAGGCCGCGGTACGGCCCGGGGCGAGCGGCACCGAACTGGAGTCCCTCGGCTGGTACGGCCTCGCCCACCTGCACGCCCACGACAAGACCGCCGGCGTCGGCCCGGGCGACGCCGGGCAGTACCTGATGTCCCTGTGCTTCTGCCCGTCCTGCCGCGAGGGCTACGGGGCCCAGGGCCTGGACGCCGGTGAACTGGCCGCGACCGTACGGGCCGTCCTGGAACCGGTGTGGCGGGGGGCGTCCTCCGGTGGGGGAGGCTGGGCGGGAGTCGAAAAGCTCCTCGGAGGGGAGACGGCGGCCGCCACGCGCGCATGGCGCGACGCGACGGCCCGCACCCTCCAGGAGACGGCGGTCCGGGCGGTCCGGGCCGCGGCCCCCGAGGGCTTCCAGGTCCTGCTGCACGCGGACCCGGTCTCCTACCACTGCGGCGCCAACGCGGGCGTCGACCCCGCGCACATCCTCTCCGTCGCCGACGGTGTGGTCGTCCCCTGCACGGGAAGCCCCGCCTCGCTGACCCCGTTCGCACAGGAGGCACGGGGGGCGGGGGAGGCGCGGGCGAACCGTCCGGACACGGTCCTCGCCGCCAACTTCACCGTCGTCTCCGGCATGGGCGGCAGCCCCGCCACCCTCGCCGCGGACGCGACCGAGGCCCGCCGCCTCGGCGCGACGGAACTGCGGCTGTATCACGCGGGACTGGCGTCGGACGATGATCTGGAACAGGTGAGCGGGGCGCTCGCCGGCCTCTGAGGCGATGAGTTCCGGGGCCGGGGCCGGTCCACCCTCCAGCAGCCGAACCACCGGCGGCGCCGTGCCCGGATCCGCTCGGGTCCGTGCTCGCGGCGCCGCGGGTGGAAACGTGAGGAGTACCCCATGACCGACCCGATCCCGATCCCGACCCCGACCCTCGACCTCGGACCGCAGACGCGGATCCTGGCGCGCCTCGCCGAGGGCGTCACCGACGGGCAGCTGACGGACGGGACACCCTGTCCGGAGTACGGGGTGCGCAACCTGCTGGGCCACCTCGCCGGGCTGTGCGTCGCCTTCCGTGACGCAGGGCGCAAGAACTTCGGCGCCACCACCGACACCAGCCCTGGCGCCGCCCTGCCGGACCTCGACCCCGGCTGGCGCGAGGACCTGCCCGTGGTGCTCGGTGAACTCGCCGAGGCGTGGCGGGACCCGGCGGCCTGGACCGGTATGACCAGGGCCGGGGGCATCGACCTGCCCGGCGAGGTGGCCGGAGCCGTGGCCACCGACGAACTGGTGATCCACGGCTGGGACCTGGCCCGCGCCACCGGCCGGGACTACGCCCCCGACCCCGCCGCACTGGAGGCCGCGCACGCCTTCCTCCTCGCCGCCGCGGCGGAACCCGGCCGGGACGGCGACGAGGGCGTCTTCGGCCCCGTCGTGCCGGTGCCGTCCGACGCCCCGCTGCTGGACCGGACGGTGGGGCTGAGCGGCCGCGATCCGGGGTGGACGCCCAAGACCTGACCGGGAGATCTCCCGAGCGGCCGGGCACCCGGGCAGGACGGGTG
>NZ_JBHXQZ010000082.1:0-35270 GCF_042717095.1 Streptomyces sp. NPDC058632
ACCCCGCGCGGCCGCGCCCGGCCCACCGGGCCGGCCCCCCGCGGTACGTTGCGCCGGGCACACGGTGCGGTGCGGACCGTCCGGCGCGGCGTTGTCGTCGCCGGGTGACGAGCCATTCCGGTGTCGGTGACGGCAGGCGCGGTCCGGGTCTCTCACCCCTGCGCCGCCGACGCCTCCTCCACCGGCTCGACCCCCTCGTCCTCGGCGGCCACTTCCGAAGGCTCAGCCTCCGCGGCCTTCCTCTTTGTGGGCTTCCGCTTCGCGGGCTTCTGCTTCACGGTCCTCCGGTCGGCAGACCTCTCCTTTGAGGGCTCCTTCACCAGGGCCTCGTCCACCGCTTGCCTCGGCACCAGTTCCCCGGCTTCCGCTGCTTGCGCTTCGTCCGTCTCTTCCGGGGCGAACCCCGGCAGCCACTCCCGCAGTTCGTCGCGCAGCCGTACCGTCCCGCCCAGCTGGCACAGCACGCCGATCGTGCTCAGGGTCACCCGGTGGATCAGCAGATACGCCGGGGGAAGGTTGAGCTGCTTGGCCAGCTGGTACGCGGGGGAGCGGGGGTCGCCGATACGGGCTGCCTGACCGCGCATCCAGCCCCGGGTGAACGTGAACTCCTCGACCTGCGCCGGTTCGATGATCGGCAGGAGGTACTCGAGGACCGCGTCGGGATCCAGCTCGACGGTCTCCCTGATGAACCCCTCCGCGCACAGCATCTCGTGGACGGCCTCCGCCTCGCCCTCCAGCGTCATCCGCAGAGCCGCGCCGATGGGGGCGGGCAGCCCGCCCGGCAGCCGGTCGACCGTGCCGAAGTCCAGCACACCCAGACGCCAGCCGTCCTCGCCGTCCGGACCGCCGGGCAGCAGACGGAAGTTGCCCGGATGCGGGTCGGCGTGCAGCAGCCCGGTGCGGGCCGGCCCGGAGAACAGGAAACGGGCGAGGAGCTGGCCGGCCCGGTCGCGCTGTTCCTCCGTACCGTCCGAGATGATCTCCGACAGCGGGACGCCGTCCATCCACTCGGTGACCAGCACCTGCTCGCACTGGTGGACCACCGCCGGTACGAAGACATCGGGGTCGCCCACGAACTCCTCGGCGTGGGCCCGCTGGGCCTGTGCCTCCAGACCGTAGTCCAGCTCCTCCGCGACCCGGTCCTTCAGCTCCGCGATCAGTGGCTTGACATCCATACCGGGGACCAGCGGCCCCAGCAGCCGGGCGAACCGGCTCAACTGGTTCAGGTCGGACAGCAAGGCCTCGCCGGCGCCCGGGTACTGCACCTTGACCGCCACCTCGCGGCCGTCGTGCCACACCCCACGGTGCACCTGGCCGATCGAGGCCGCGGCGGACGGTTTGTCCTCGAACTCCAGGAACAGGTCGGACCAGTCCTCGCCGAGCCGCTTCTCCAGCACCGTGTGCACGGTCCGGGTCGGCATCGGCGGGGCCGCCTCCTGGAGTCTCGTCAGCGCCGCGCGGTAGGGTCCGGCGACCTCCTCGGGCAGGGCCGACTCGAAGACCGACAGGGCCTGGCCGAACTTCATCGCGCCGCCCTTGAGCTCGCCGAGCACCTTGAACAACTGCTCCGCGGTGCGCTGCTGCACCTCGCGGCCGACGAGCTCCGCGGACTCGCCCACGATCCGCTTGCCGAGCCCCCAGGTCGCCCGCCCGGCGAAGCCGAGCGGGAGCGCGGCCAGTTTGGCGGTCCGGGTGACCGCCTTCCGGGGAAGATCAGACATGAGCCCTCCAAGTCCTTGCCGGCCGCTCCGCGTCCGCCTGACGGCACACCTTCCTCGACGGCCCGTGCGTGGCCATTGTCTCGTGAGTCCGGTCGTACTCGGATGCGTGTTCCGACTCCGTTTTCACCACGTCCCGCTCCGCCGCTCCGCACGCACAGCCGGGATGGCCCCCGACCGGCCGCGCATGCCAGTGCAGACCCGGGAGGGAAGCCTCCCAGCGGGCACCGGCGCTGGACGGAACATGGCCGTCCAGGAAGGCGAGCGCGTGGGCACCGGCGAGTCCTGCCACGGTCGCGGCCAGTGGCAGGTCACAGGCTCCCACCCGTCGCTGCTGCCCGGAACGCCATTGGGCGACCATACGCGGCCACGTCGGATCCCGGTCGGTCCTGTCCTCCTGGAGACAGCCCGCGCACCCTGTCTCACCGGGCAGGACGAACGGACCGACGACACCGGTCCCCTCCACCACGCCGGCGTGGAGATGGGGTGTCCCCGAGGCCATCAGGGTCTCGGTCCCCGCCGGGTCCGGATTGTGCACGGCGACATCGTCCCGTGGGGTGAGGATCACCAGGGAGAACCCGGGGGCGCCCTCCTCGGGCGGGGACTGGGCGGTCCGGCGCTGTGGCCGGTCCGGCGCGGCCCGGCGCACGGCACGGCGGGCCGCCTCGTCCCTGCGGTCTCCGACGGCTTCCGGGGGCAGTCCGCCCGGCGCGACGTCCCAGGGCTCCACCCGGCCGATGTCGCGCACGTCGACCTCACCCACGCCGGCCCCGGACAGCAGTGCCGCCAGCATCGAACCCACCCGGCCCGCGCCCCTCACCTGCACCCGCGCTCCGCCCCGCGCCGCGAGCCGTCCGAGCGCGTCGCCCGGCGCGGAGGTGGTCAGGGTCAGCGAGGCCAGATCGGGGCGCAGCCGGTCGAGGACCTCCCGCTTCTCGCGCAGTGCGTCGGCGGCAGGGCCGCCGCCCCGGGAGTCGTCGAGAAGTCCGGCCCGGGACAGCCGGGCCACGAGCCGGTCGACATGGCCGTCGGGCAGATCCATCCGCCGGCCTTCCTTGCGCAGATGATCGAGCCCGCGGGTGCCGTTGAGCAGGTCGAGGAAACTGCCCGTCGCCGTGTCCATCGGCCCCAGGGTCAGCGCGTGCGCGGGGGTCATCCCGAACTGCACGGTGTTGAGGTCGCGCCAGCCGCGCCGGAGTGCCGGCTTCACCATCGGATGCATGTCAGGTCCCCCGTGTGTCCTTGTGCGTCTGTGAACGGCCGCTGTCGTACCGCCGACTGCTCGTGGGCCGGTCGATGAGTGCCAGCATGCCCGGATTTGAAGCGCCTTGCGAAAAGTTGTCCACAGGAAAGGCGATTGATCATATAAATCCGTCGCATGGTGGGGGGATCGGGTGCCGAAGCGTCCCGGAGCCGGGACTTCCCCGTGTGCAGCGGGTAACGTCGGGGCGTGCCCGCCGACCCACTGCACAGCGCCGCAAATCCACAGCGCAGCACGACGAGCCAGCCGACGAGCGACTCACGGGCGAGCGCGATCGAGGTCCGCAGGAGCGCCCGCCGGCGCAGGACGGTCTCCGCGTACCGCGAGGGCGATCGCACCGTGGTGCTCATCCCCGCCCGGATGTCCGAGGCGGAGGAGCAGCGCTGGGTGAACGTCATGCTCGACAAGCTGGCGGCCCAGGAGAGCAGGCGGGCGCTCGGGGACACCGAGCTGGCCGAGCGCGCCGAGCGGCTGTCGGCCCAGTACTTCGACGGGCGGGCCCTGCCCCGCTCCGTACGCTGGGTGACCAACCAGAACACGCGCTGGGGTTCGTGCACGCCCTCCGAGGGCAGCATCCGCCTGTCGCACCGACTGCAGGGCATGCCCGAGTACGTCGTCGACTATGTCCTCTGCCACGAACTGGCTCACCTCCTCGTGCCCGGGCACGGGCCCGGTTTCTGGCGCCTGCTGAAGGCGTATCCGAAGACGGAGCGGGCCCGGGGTTATCTCGAAGGAGTGGTCGCGGCCGAGCGGTTGCCCCACCCACCGGGGGCTCACGACGAGTGAATGTCGCCCGAGGTGAGCGCCCCGCAGGGGCAGCCGCGCGTTGTGTACCGGGTCTGTACCGACTTCATCGGATGTCCGAATGTGCGGTTAGCCTGGCGCGACGCACTCACATTCGGGATGGGGGACGGTGGTACGCATGGCCAGGGAATTCCAACGCGGCCACAAGGCCAGGATCAGTGACCTCACCGCGGGCACGGATCTGTACGTAGGCGTGCAGATCTCCGGCCCCGGGCTCAGCTTCGACATCAGCTGCTTCGGTCTCGACGCCGGCGAACAGCTCTCGGACGACCGGTACTTCATTTTCTTCAACCAGCCGAAGTCCCCCGAGGAGTCCCTTCAGCTGCTGGGTCCCCAGGCGGGCGACACGGAGTCCTTCCGAGTGACGCTGGACGCGATCCCGCAGCAGATCAAGAAGCTGTCCTTCACGGCGACGCTCGACGGCGCCGGACAGATGTCCCAGATCGCTCCCGGATACATCCGCATCGTCGCGGGCGGCGAGGAAGTGGCCCGCTACGCCTTCAACGGCCCGGAGTTCTCCACCGAGCGCGCGGTGATGCTGGGTGACTTCTACTTCAAGGACGTGTGGCGGTTCGCCGCCGTCGGCCAGGGTTTCGACGGCGGGCTCGACGCGCTGCTGAAGAACTTCGGCGGCGAGGTGGCCGAGGAGGAGCCCGCCGCCCCGCAGCAGCCGCAGCCGCAGGCCGGTGGTGCCGTCCCCGGCTTCGCCCCGCCCGCGTTCGGGGTTCCCGGCACCCCCGCACCCGCTCCGGCTCCCGCCCCCGTACCGGCGCCTCGGCCTGCCGCGCAGGGGTTCACCCCTCCCCCCGGTGCCACCCCGCAGCCCCCCGCGCCGTCGGTGCACGCCGCGCAGACGATCGTTGCGCCCTTGCACACTCCGCCCGGCGGTTCCCCCGTGCCGCCACCGTCCCCGGCGCCCGACTTCGGCCGGCCCGGCCACCAGCCGCCCGCCCCCGGCGCCCCGCCGCCCCCGGGCTACGGCGCGCAACCGCAGGCACCGCAGGCACCCGCTCCGCCGCCGGGCTACGGCCAGCCGACAGCCCCGCCCGGATACGGCCGGCCCACACCCCCGCCGGGCTACGGCCAGCAGCCGCCGCCCGGACAGATGCCGCCCGGACAGATGCCGCCGGGGCAGATGCCCGGCCAGGTGCCGGGTCAGCAGGCCCCCTACGGGGCACCGCAGGGCGCGCCCCACGGAGCGCCGCAGAGCCCGGGTGTGCTCGGTGCGCTCCAGATGTTCAAGGAGACGCCCACCGGGCAGCGCTGGACCGCCCAGAACCCGAAGCTGGTCCGCGCCGACCTCGGCATGGACGGACAGCCCGTGCTGGCCCGCCAGGGCAGCATGGTGCTCTACCAGGGCAAGGTCGACTTCAGCTACAAGGGCGCCGGGTTCAGCGGCCGGATCGTCGGCAACGCGACCGGCCAGGAGATGCAGCTGATGCGCTGCACGGGTCAGGGCCAGGTGTTCTTCGCCGAGGACGCCACGATGCTGCACCCGATCGAGCTCCAGGGCGACGCCGTGTGCGTCTCCGCCGAGAACGTCCTCGCCTTCGACGAGAGCCTCCAGTACGAGGTCCGCCGCATCGAGGGGCACGGCATCCCCGGCGGCGCGCTGTTCACGATGCAGTTCCAGGGGACCGGCACCATCGTCGTCAAGACGCACGGTGTGCCTGTGGTCCTGCCGGTCACGCCCACCACCTTCGCCGACGCCAACGCCGTGGTCGCCTGGTCGGCCGCCTCCCAGGTGATCGTCTCCAGCCAGGTGCGGATGCGCCGCAACTCCTACCCCGGCGACACCGGGGAGAGCGTCAATCTCCAGTTCCGGGGCGCGCCCGGCAACTTCATCGTCGTCCAGCCGTACGAGATCTGAGGGAGCCCGTCATGAACCAGCCACTCGCGGGCTTCGCCTCCGCACCGGTCACCGCGCGCATGGAGAACCACGGCGACCACATGCTCAAGGTCGCCATGCAGACCGGGAGCGACCTCCTCGCGCGCGTCGGGTCGATGATCGCCTACGAAGGATTCATCCAGTACGAGCCCAACCCGCCGGCCGTGCGCCAGATCGCCCGGGACTGGGCCACCGGGGAGGGCGCCCCACTGATGAAGTGCTCCGGCGACGGTCTGCTCTACCTTGCCGACTACGGCGCGAACGTCGTCGTGATCAACCTCAACGGCGAAGGCATCTCCGTCAACGCCACCAACCTGCTCGCCTTCGACGCCGGCCTGACGTGGGGCGTGGAGCGGGTGAAGGGTCTGGCGAAGTTCGCCGGGCAGGGCCTGTGGAACACCAAGATCTCCGGGCAGGGCTGGATCGCGCTGACCTCCCGGGGCAAGCCGATCGTCGTCGACTGCGGCGGCGGTGACGACGAGACGTACGTCGACCCGGACGCCCTGGTCGCCTGGTCCCCGAACCTCAAGGTGAAGGGCAAGCGCAGTTTCCGGGCACAGTCGCTGATCGGCCGCGGCAGCGGTGAGGCCTACCAGATGGCGTTCTCCGGTCAGGGCATCGTCGTCGTCCAGCCCAGTGAGGACAGCACCGACCGTCTCCGGGTCCGGGGCTGAAGGGGAGCAACCACACCATGCAGAGCCCGCTTTTCGCCTTCAACGACCAGCAGACCCAGGAACGCTGGAGCCTGCAGAACAAGCAGATGCTCCGGGTCGCCCTGGGCGGTCACGACGACATCCTCGCCCGCAAGGGCAGCATGATCGCCTACCAGGGACTCGTCGAGTTCGACGCCGAGTACCAGAGCCGCGGCCAGGCGCGCAGCCGTTCGCACACCGGAGAGGGACTGGACCTGATGCGCTGCCACGGGCAGGGCACGGTCTACCTCGCCAACCTCGCCCAGCACATCCATGTCATGGACGTGGACCATGAAGGGCTGACCGTCGACAGCAGCTACGTGCTCGCGATGGACTCCTCGCTGCATCACGAGGTCGTCGCCGTCGACAGCCTGTACGGCATCTCCGGCTCCGGGAAGTACCAGCTCAACATCACCGGTCAGGGCAAGGTCGCTCTGATGACCTCCGGCATGCCGCTGCTGATGCGGGTGACGCCGGACAAGTACGTCAACTGCGACGCCGACGCGATCGTCGCCTGGTCCACGGCACTGCGCGTGCAGCTGCAGGCCCAGACGCACTCCTCCGGGGTGTGGCGGCGCCGCGGCAGCACCGGCGAGGGCTGGGAGCTCAGCTTCATGGGCAGCGGCTTCGCGCTCGTCCAGCCCAGCGAGCTGCTGCCGCCGCAGAACGCCCGGATCGGCTCCGGCGTCGCCGCGCAGTACGGCATGGGACAGCAGGGGGCCCGTGGGCAGAACCAGGGCAACGCCTGGAGCTGACCGTCGTCGGAGACACAACGGGTGAGGGGTGACCGCTCAGCGGCCGCTCCTCACCCGTGTGCGTGGAACAAGCGGGTGCCGGTCTGCGTCGGCCCGTGTGCCGGCCGCCCCCTCCCGCAGATCAGACGCCCAGCCGCGTCCGGGTCGCCTCCAGCAGACGGACGACCGAGGCATCAGCCACCTCCGCCACCTCGTCGTACGGGAACCAGCGCAGGTCGAGCGACTCGTCACTGATGGTGTGCGCGGCATCGGGAGCGGCCACGGCCGCGTACTGGACGTCGAAGTGCCAGTGGCAGGGGGACGGGATCGCATGCCGGTCCAGGCGCACCGGCCCACCCGCCAGGAGGGTCAGCCCCGCGATACCCGACTCCTCGGTGGCCTCCCGCAGAGCCGCCGCGGTCAGCGACGGGTCGCCCGGCTCGCAGTGACCGCCCATCTGCAGCCACATCCGCAGTTTCCGGTGCAGAGTCAGCAGCGCCCGGCCGCGCCCGGGATCGACCACCAGGGCGCTGGCGGTGAGATGGCCCGCGTGACAGGCCTTCCACATGCCGTCCGGGTGCGCGGCGAGGTGGTCCAGGTAGGCCTGGCGCAGCTCCGGCTGGTCCTCGTATCCCTTGAGTACGAGAACCGCGTCGTCGTACAGACTCACTCGGTGCCGTCACCCTTGCGGTCGTCGCCCTGGACACCATCGTCCTTGCCGCCGTCGTCCTTGCCCTCGCCGGCGTCCCCGGTGGTGCCCTTGGTGTTTTCGGAGTCCTCGTCCTTGCTCCGCTTGCCGAGGTCGTGCTTGCCCGCCGCCTCGCCGAGCATCTTGTCCAGCTCGGAGAAGTCGATCTGCTCGCGGTGCACGAACCCGTCCGGGTCGTCCAAATCGGTGGCCGTCGGCAGCATGTCCGGGTGGGCCCACAGGGCGTCCCGCCCGTCGACACCGCGCGCGTCCGTGAGCGAGGCCCACAGGCGCGAGGCGTCGCGCAGCCGGCGCGGGCGCAGCTCCAGGCCGATCAGCGTGGCGAACGTCTGCTCCGCGGGGCCGCCCGAGGCACGGCGGCGGCGCAGCGTCTCGCGCAGCGCGTCCGCCGACGACAGGCGGGGCTTCGCCGCCGCGTGCACCACGGCGTCCACCCAGCCCTCGACGAGGGCCAGCGCCGTCTCGAGACGGGCCAGCGCCGTCTTCTGCTGCGGAGTGTCCTCCGGCTGGAACATGCCCTGCTGAAGAGCTTCCTGGAGCTGCTCCGGGTTCTGCGGGTCGAACTGGCCGACCACGTCCTCCAGCTTGGCGGTGTCGACCTCGATCCCGCGCGCGTAGCCCTCGACCGCGCCGTACAGGTGCGAGCGCAGCCACGGCACATGCGCGAACAGGCGCTGGTGGGCGGCCTCGCGCAAAGCGAGATACAGCCGCACCTCCTCCTGGGGGACGCCCAGGTCCTTGCCGAACGCCGCGATGTTCACCGGCAGCAGCGCGGCCTTGCCGGCCGGGCCGAGCGGCAGACCGATGTCGGTGGAGCCGACGACCTCACCGGCCAGCACACCGACCGCCTGGCCGATCTGCGTACCGAACATGGCTCCGCCCATCGAGCGCATCATGCCGATCAGCGGGCCCGCCATGGCCTGCATCTCCTCCGGCAGCACGTCGCCCATGGCGGTGCCGACGCGCTCGGCGACCGGGTCCACGAGCTCCCGCCACGCCGGAAGCGTCGCCTCGACCCACTCCGCGCGGCTCCAGGCCACCGAGGAGGCCGCACCGGACGGCAACGAGGTGGCGTCGTCCAGCCACAGGTCGGCCAGCCTGACGGCCTCGTCGACGGCCCTGCGCTCGGCGGGACCGACGCTCGCGTCCTTCGTGCCGTCCGCGGTGCCCTGGGACACCGTCTGGCGGGCGATCTGCTTGGCCATGTCCCAGTTCACCGGGCCGCCCTCGTAGGAGAGCATCTGACCGAGCTGCTGGAACGCGGCGCCCAGATCGTTGGGGTTCAGGGAACCGAACATCGCGGCGAACGGATTGTCCGCGCCGGGCGCGCCGAAGCCACCGGCTCCGGACATGCCGAAACCGAACGGGTTGGCCGGGTCCTGACCACCACCGCTCTGCTGGTCCTTCTTCTTGCCCTCGTCGCCGTCGTCCGGCTCCTCCGGCGGAAGGCCGAATCCGAATGGGGTGTCACTCACGGGATTCCTCGGCTGATAGGGCCACCGGTTCCTTCCGGCGGCGCGATTGCCCGACAACACCACCCAGCGTAGACACCTGAGGCGGTTCGGGCCTCGATGCTTCGCCGACAGAAGGCCTGCGGCAGGATGGATGCCACCTGGTACGCATGCTTCGCATACGCTCGTACTGAAGACAACCGCTGGAGACGCCCGGTGAGTTCCCCAGATCCGCAGGTTCGCGCAGCGCGAAACCGGTCAACCCGCTCCTCGCCCGCGCGAGGGCCCGTCGTCGCGGTCACCGGCGCCGCCTCCGGTGTCGGCGCGCTGCTCACCGAGCGGCTCGCCGCCTCGGAGGAGATCAAGCAGGTCATCGCCATCGACGAGCGCCGCGGCGAGTGCGCCGAGGCACAGTGGCACATCCTGGACGTACGGGATCCCGCCATCGCGGACCGGCTGCGCGGGGCCGACGTCGTGGTCCATCTGGCGCTCGACCTCGATCTGGAGACCGACGCCGCCGCCCGGACGGCCTACAACGTCCGCGGGACGCAGACCGTGCTGACCGCCGCCGCGGCCGCCGGAGTGCACCGAGTGGTGCTGTGCACCTCGACGATGGTCTACGGGGCGCTCCCGGACAACGAGCTGCCGCTGTCCGAGGACGCGGAACTGCGGGCCACCGCCGAGGCGACGGGCGTGGGCGACCTCCTGGAGATCGAGCGGCTCGCGCGCAGGGCACCCCGCGCACACCCCGGGCTCAATGTCACCGTGGTACGGCCCGCTGTGCTCGTGGGCGGCACCGACACCGCGCTGACCAGGTACTTCGAGTCACCCCGACTGCTCGTGGTGGCCGGTTCGCGGCCCGCGTGGCAGTTCTGCCACGTCGACGACCTGTGCAGCGCCCTGGAGTACGCCGTCCGGGAGAAGGCCGACGGAGAGCTGGCCGTCGGGTGCGACGGTTGGCTGGAGCAGGAGGAGGTCGAGGAGCTCAGCGGGATCCGGCGGATGGAGCTGCCGTCGGCGGTCGCGCTGGGCGCGGCGGCCCGGCTGCACCGGATCGGGCTCACCCCGTCCCCGGCCGGGGACCTGGCGTACACGATGCACCCCTGGGTGGTCAGCGGGAGCCGGCTGCACGACGCCGGGTGGCGGCCCGCCTACACCAACGAGCAGGTGCTGACCGAGCTCCTGGAGGAGGTCTCCGGCCGGCACACGGTCGCCGGGCGGCGGCTCGGACGCAAGGACGCGACGGCGGCCGGCGCCGCGGGAGCGACGGTGGCGCTGCTGGGCGCGGCCGCGGTGGTGCGGCGGGCGCGGAAGGCCCGGCGGCGGATCTGAGCACCACGCGGCACCCGTCGGCGACAGGACGGCGCCGGGGCGCTTTCGCGCTGTCGTGGGCGTGGGGCACGATGGAGGGCATGGCATCCACGAACGATCACCCCGGTGAGCAGCTCGCGCAGGACCCGATCAAGCTGATCGCGATCCGGGACGCGCCGCTGTCCGTCGACGAGGTCTTCCGGGCCGTCGGCGACGACGCGGCCGGAGGGACGGCACTGTTCGTGGGGACCGTACGCAACCACGACGGCGGGACCGACGTCGAGGAGCTGGGGTACTCGTGCCACCCGAGCGCCGAGGACGAGATGCGGCGGATCGCCGAGAAGGTCGTCGCCGAGTATCCCGTGCGGGCGCTGGCGGCCGTGCACCGGGTGGGGGACCTCGGGGTCGGGGATCTCGCCGTTGTCGTCGGCGTGTCGTGTGCGCACCGGGGCGAGGCCTTCGAGGCCTGCCGGAAACTGATCGACGACCTCAAGCACGAGGTGCCCATCTGGAAGCACCAGACGTTCTCGGACGGGACCGAGGAATGGGTAGGCGCGTAACGTCGTCGTGGGCGGTGGGGGCCTGCTGGGAAGCGCCTCAGAAGGCCGTCCCACCGCCTCCGTTCTCGTGCGCCTGTTCCCCGTTCCACTCCGCTTGCGCAACCTCCCCCCGGGTATGAGCGTTGTCACTGCGGATGGTTAATCTGCTGATCAGTCAGTCGCGGACGCTCACGGGGATGGGAGGTCGGCATGGCGGCGCTCGTCTGGTTGCTGATTCCGTTGATGGCCGCGATCGGCGCGGGACTGTGGGGCAGTTGGGCCAATCGCACCCGCCGGGTGCGGAGCGACGGCCCCGAGCTCATCGGTTATGCCCGGTTCCGCGAGGCCATGGAGAGGCCTCGGCCGACGGAGGAAGAGGCCCGGCCCTAGGGTCGGAAACGGCAGGTCACAGGCGTGGGGCACTGTCAGGGCCGCCCGTCCGGGCGGCCCTGACAGTGCGCTGACAGACCCGTCCCGTACTGTCGGTGCATGCCACGCCGCACCGCGACGATGCTCGCCTCCACCCTCATGCTGATCGTGCTTCTGTGCGCGGGTGTGTTCATCCCTGTGCCGTACTCGGAGATGTCCCCGGGGCCGACGGTGAACACTCTGGGCGATCACGACGGTGACCCGGTGCTGCGGATCGACGGGCGCAAGACGTATCCGACCGACGGCCACCTCAACATGACCACGGTGCGGGTCACGAGTGCCGATTACCGGATGAACCTGGTCGAGGCCGTCTACGGATGGCTCGCGCACGACAACAAGGTCGTGCCGCACGACACGCTCTACCCCGACGGCAAGACGGAGGAGCAGTCCACCCAGGAGAACGCCGAGGAGTTCAGCCAGTCCCAGGAGAGCGCCAAGGTCGCGGCCCTGAAGGAGCTCGACATCCCGGTGAAGTCCTGGGTGATCGTCTCCACGGTCGTCAAGGGATCACCCGCCGAGGGCAAGCTGCACGCGGGTGACGTGATCAAGAGCGTCGACGGCAGCGCGGTGCGCGAGCCGGCCGACGTCGCCGAGCTGGTGACCAAGCACAAGCCCGGCGAGGACGTCGGCTTCACGATCGTGCCCGCCAAGGAGCAGGCCGCCGCCGAGAAGGAGAACCGGACGCCGACGCGGACCGAGGAGATCACGATCACCACCACGGCCTCCGACGACGCCGGGGACGACCGCGCCATCGTCGGGATCGCCGCCGGGACCGACCACACCTTCCCGTTCACCATCGACATCAAGCTCGCCGACGTCGGAGGGCCGAGCGCCGGTCTGATGTTCGCGCTCGGCCTCTACGACAAGCTCACCCCGGGCAGCCTGACCGGCGGCGAGTTCGTCGCCGGCACCGGCACCATCGACGACGCCGGCAAGGTCGGGCCGATCGGCGGGATCGAGATGAAGACGGTCGGCGCGCGCGCCAAGGGCGCCGAGTACTTCCTCACGCCCGCCGACAACTGCGCGGCCGCCGCCGCGGACATCCCCGAGGGCCTCACGCTCATCAAGGTGGGCACCATCGACGACGCCCTCGGCGCCCTGAAGGACCTCGGCTCCGGCGACACCGCCGACCTGCCGACGTGCACGGCCTCCTGACCCGGCGGACTGCACGCCGAGGCTGCTGACGGGCACGCCTCGAACTACGCCTCGAACGTCGCCGTCAGGGCCTCCGCCAGGCCCGGCACCAGGGCGGAACCGGTGAGGACCTCCGTCGGCGAGTCCTTCTCCCGCAGCCGCAGGGCGGAATCGCGGGCACCGTCGCGCAGCACCGCGACCGTCATACGGACCTCCCGGCGCTTCGGGTGCTTCGCCACCCACGCGGCCAGCGCGTCCTCGTCCAGATCCTGCGGAACCTGGGCCTCCGCGGACGGCGGCAGCATCAGACGCTCCACGGTGAGGGCGCAGCCGGCCACCGAGTCGGGCCAGGCGACGGTTCCCAGGAACTCGTCCAGCGGCTTGCCCGTTGGAATGGCGTCCTGCTCGATCGGGGTGAGGGCGGTCGTCCCCCGCTCGTCGCCCGGACCGAGCCGGTCCGCGAGAGAGGGCTGCTCGGCACGCAGCCGTGCGGTGTCTACGAGGGCGAAGAGACGGGCGGGCTGGTCCCAGCCGAGGCCGGAGACGTACTCGTCGATCTCGAGCACGGCCCGGGTGAGCGGGCTCGCCGCCATGGGTGTGTTGGACATGGTCACAATCCTCTCTCGTTCAGGGCCGGAAACGGGAACCGAGTAAAGGGTGAGTAAGTTGCATAGGTGTGGGCCCGTGAGCAAAGGGGCCCGCACGCGGTCCACGAACTCGCGGACCTGACGAATCGACAGCGAACTTCGAGGTGCCTACCTTGGCTTTCCAGATGCCGGACCGTGGCGGAGGCCCGACAGGGCCACGGATCAGAGTGGGCCGCCCGTCCCGGCGGGTCCGGACCCTGCTCATGACACTGGGCGTCCTGGCCGTCCTCGGCATGGTGTTCACCATGTTCGCGGGGTTCTGGACCGACTGGCTGTGGTACCGCTCGGTCAACTACTCGTCGGTGTTCACGACGACCCTGTGGACCAAGATCGGACTCTTCTTCGTCTTCGGTCTGCTGATGGCCCTCGCGGTCGGCTTCAACATCTGGCTGGCACACCGGATGCGGCCGCCGCTGAGCGCCATGTCGATGGAGCAGCAGAACCTCGACCGCTACCGGATGGGCATCGCCCCGTACAAGAAGTGGCTGCTGCTCGGCATCACCGCGCTGCTCGGGCTGATCGCCGGTGCCTCGGCCTCGGGCCAGTGGCGCACCTGGCTGATGTGGGTCAACGGGGTGCCGTTCGGCCAGAAGGACCCGCAGTTCAAGCTCGACGTGGCGTTCTACGCCTTCGACCTGCCCTGGTACCGGTTCCTGCTCGGGTTCGGCTTCGCGGCCACCATCCTGTCGCTGATCGCCGCCGCGCTCACCCACTACCTGTACGGCGGTCTGCGGATCACCAGCCCCGGCGCGCGTGCCACGGCCGCGGCCACCGGGCATCTGTCGGTGCTCCTCGGCGTCTTCGTCGCCCTGAAGGCGGTCGCGTACTGGCTCGACCGGTACGGCCTGGCGGTCAAGTCCAGCGACTTCAAGGCGACCGACAGCTGGACCGGTCTGCGGTACGTCGACGCCAACGCCTATCTGCCGGCGAAGACGATCCTGTTCTGCATCGCCGTCATCTGCGCGCTGCTGTTCTTCGCCACCCTGTGGCGGCGCACCTGGCAGCTGCCCGTGATCGGCTTCGGCCTGATGGTGCTGTCGGCGATCCTCATCGGCGGCCTGTACCCGGCGATCGTGCAGAAGTTCCAGGTCCAGCCGAACGAGCAGGCCAAGGAAGCGCCGTACGTCGAGAAGAACCTCAAGGCGACGCGTGAGGCCTACGGCATCGACGACGCCCAGGTCGACGACTACCCGGGAACCAGCCAGACCGAGGACAAGACCAAGCTCCGGGACCAGGTCTCCGACACGGCGAGCATCCGGATCATGGACCCGAACATCGTCTCGCCGACGTTCCAGCAGCTCCAGCAGATCAGGAACTACTACGCGTTCCCGACCAACCTGGACGTGGACCGCTATCCCGATCCCGAGACC
The DNA here is from genome assembly GCF_042717095.1 of Streptomyces sp. NPDC058632. Taxonomy (NCBI): domain Bacteria; kingdom Bacillati; phylum Actinomycetota; class Actinomycetes; order Kitasatosporales; family Streptomycetaceae; genus Streptomyces; species Streptomyces sp. NPDC058632. The sequence goes on from NZ_JBHXQZ010000082.1 coordinate 14,688, forward strand.
GGCGCGGAGCAGGACACCGTCATCGGTCTGCGCGAGATCAACCTGAACGGCATCCCCAAGCGGAACTGGATCAACGACCACTTCCGGTACACCCACGGATACGGCGCCGTCGCCGCCAAGGGCACCAGCGCCGACGCCGGCGGCCGTCCGGAGTTCACCGAGTCCGACCTGCCGTCCAAGGGCGACCTCGGGACGTACGAGCAGCGCGTCTACTACGGCGAGCGGACGACGACCTACTCGATCGTCGGCGGTCCCCAGAAGGAGATCGACTACTCCGACGACAGCGGCGAGAAGACGACCAGCTACAAGGGCGACAGCGGCGTCAACCTCGAGAACCCGGTCAACCGGGCCGCCTACGCCGCCGCGCTCAGCGAGCCGCAGATCCTGTACTCCGGTGCCATCGGCGAGGGGTCGCGGATTCTGTACAACCGCACGCCCAAGGAGCGCGTCGAAGCGGTCGCCCCCTGGCTGACCATTGACGGCGACGCCTACCCCGCGGTGGTGGAGGGCCGGATCCAGTGGATCGTGGACGCCTACACGACCACCAACGGCTATCCGTACGCGTCGCGGACGACCCTCGGTGACACGACGGCCGACTCGCTGACCGCCACCAACGACAACCGTGCGGTGGTGGCCCAGGAGAACCAGGTCAACTACATCCGCAACTCGGTGAAGGCGACCGTCGACGCGTACAGCGGCAGGGTCGAGCTCTATCAGTGGGACACCCAGGATCCCGTCCTGAAGACGTGGATGAAGGCGTTCCCGGACACGGTCGAGCCGAAGGGCGAGATCTCCGACGAGCTGATGAGCCATCTTCGGTACCCGCAGGACCTGTTCAAGGTGCAGCGCGAACTGCTGACCCGCTACCACGTGAAGGACGCCACCACGTTCCTCAGCGGCAGCGAGGTGTGGCAGGTGCCGGACGACCCGACGAACAAGACGGGTGACGCGGTACCGCCGTACTACCAGAGCATGAGGATGCCCGACCAGCAGGAACAGGCCTTCTCGCTCACCACGACGTTCACTCCGAACGGCCGTGACAACCTCAGCGCGTTCATGGCGGTCGACGCCGAGGCGGGCAGTGAGGGGTACGGCAAGATCAGAGTCCTGAAACTGCCGACGAGCACCACGGCCGCCGGACCGAAACAGGTCCAGAGCCAGTTCAACTCCGAACAGGACATCGCGGAGTCGATCAGGCTGCTGAGAGGCGGCGACTCCGAAGTGGAGTACGGCAACCTGCTGGCCGTCCCGCTCGACGGCGGACTGCTGTACGTGGAACCGGTCTACGTGCGCGGTGGCGGACTCAAGTACCCGTTGCTGCGGAAGGTGCTGGTGACCTACGGAGGCCAGACCGCCTTCGAGGACACCCTGGATCAGGCTCTCGACAAGGTCTTCCAAACGGAGGGTGCGGCCACCGAGCCACCGGAAGGCGAGGGAGAGGGTGAAGGAACCGGCGAGGAGGAAGGCACCGAGCAACCGCCGACGTCCGACAACCCGACGGTCCAAGAGGCCCTGAACGACGCCCAGGAGGCCTTCGAGGCCGGCCAGGAAGCCCTGCAGAAGAACGACTGGGAAGCCTACGGCCAGGCGCAGCAGGACCTCGAGGAGGCCCTGCGCAGGGCCGAGGAGGCCCAGTCCGCGGACGGCCGGGGCGGCTCGGGCGCGTCGGACAGCAGCCCCGGTCCCGACCCGAGCCCGAGCAGTTAGCAAGTCGGCTGGTCAAAGGCCCACCTCGCGCCGTGGTACGGTTGTACACACAACGGCGCGGGGTGGAGCAGCTCGGTAGCTCGCTGGGCTCATAACCCAGAGGTCGCAGGTTCAAATCCTGTCCCCGCTACTGAAGTCGCGAAGTCGGCGACAGCAAAGGCCCGGATTCCTCAAGGAATCCGGGCCTTTGTGGTGTGCGAACGCATGTGCCGGGAGCGTCGACGGCCGTGCCGGCGACGGGAGTTGGCGGATCTGTGTTTCACTTGTCTCTCTGTGGGCATGTCGACAAAACGCTGAAGTGACCTCACTGACTGCGGCATACCAGGTGTACCCAGGTTGCAGGTGGTGCGACGATGGATGTTATGGGGGACGGGACAACTCTGTTCGAGACAGGGCGTATTGAGCAGCCCTCCCCTCGGGAGGAACCTCGCGACGAGACCGCGGAGGCTGCCGACGAGGCAGCCGAGGAGCTGCGCCGACGGCTCGCTGCCGAAGCCGGCGACGTCGAGGCGATGAGCGTCCTCGGCGCCATGCTGCTGCGCCGCGGTGACCTCGCCGGAGCCGAACCCCATCTGCGCGCCGCCACCGCCGCGGGCGACCGCGCCGCCGCCAACAACCTGGGCGTCCTTCTGTTCCAGCGCGGCTATCCGGAGGAGGCCGCGGGATGGTGGCGGATCGCGGCCGTCGCCGGCTCGGCACCGGCGGCGCACGCGCTCGGCCGGCACCACCGTGAGCGCGGTGACGAGCCCGCCGCCGAGTACTGGCTGCGCCAGTCCGCCGAGCAGGACCACGTCCTGGGCGCCTACGCACTCGCCGACCTGCTCGAACACCGCGGGGACGCGGCCGGTGCCGAGCACTGGATGCGGACGGCCGCCGAGCGGGGACACCGGGAAGCCGCCTACCGGCTGGCGAGGACGCTGGACCGGAAGGCGGCCCGGGAAGCCGACAACGACACCCTCGTCCCGTACCTGGGGGAGGCCGAGCAGTGGTACCGGCAGGCCGCCGCGCGGGGACACCGCAGGGCCGCGCTGTACCTCGGCGCGATCCTGGAGAAGCGCGGCGAGCTCAAGGAGGCCGGCCGCTGGTACCTGACGTCGGCCAGGGACGGGGAGGCGCGGGCCGCCTGCGCGCTCGGGTTCCTGCTGCGCGACGCCGGCGACACCGAGAACGCCGCCGTGTGGTGGCTGCGCGCCGCCCAGGACGGCGACGGCAACGCCGCCAACGCGCTGGGCGCCCTGCACGCCGAGCGCGGCGAGACCCAGACCGCCGAACGCTGGTACCGGGCCGCGATGGACGCGGGCGACGTCAACGGCGCGTACAACCTCGCCCTGCTCTGCGCCGAGCAGGGCCGGACCGGCCCGGCCGAGCAGTGGTACCGCCGGGCCGCCTACGCCGGCCACCGGGAGGCGGCCAACGCGCTGGCGATCCTGCTGCTGACGGCCGGCGACGAGAAGGGGGCGGAGCCCTGGTTCTCCAAGGCCGCGGAGGCGGGCAGCGTGGACGCGGCCTTCAACCTCGGCATCCTGCACGCGGGCCGGGAGGAGGAGGCGGCCGCGCTGCGCTGGTACGAGCGGGCCGCGGGCGCCGGGCACACGGAGGCCGCGCTCCAGGTCGGCATGGCCCGGCTGCGCGACGGCGACGAGGGTGAGGCGGAGCGGTTCCTGCGGTGCGCGGCGGGCGGCGGCAGCGCCGAGGCCGCCTACCGCCTGGCGGCCGTGCTGGACGCCCGCCGCCCGCCGGAGCCGGCGCACGAACTGGGCGAGCAGGTGAACCGGCGCAGCGAGTGCGAGGAGTGGTACGAGCGTGCCGCCCTGCAGGGCCACCGGCGCGCACAGGTGCGGGTCGGCATGCTCGCCGCGGCCCGCGGCGACGTGGTCGAGGCGGCCCGCTGGTACCGGGAGGCGGCCGAGGCCGGCTCCCGCAACGGCGCGTTCAACCTGGGCCTGCTGCTGGCCCGTGAGGGCAGCGAGCCCGAGGCGGCCGTGTGGTGGGCCCGCGCGGCCGACGCCGGGCACGGGCGTGCCGCCCTGCGGCTCGCCCTGGTCTACGCGCGCCGGGGCGAGCTCGCCGAGGGGCAGCGCTGGGCCGACCGTGCGGCGGCACTGGGCCCGGCGGCGGTCGTGGAGCGCGCGATCCGCCTCCGCGACGCACTCCGGGAAGAACTCTCGGCCTGACGTCGCCCGACCGTCCAGCCGGTGGTGGGGCGGGCGGGCCGTGTCGCCGCACCTCGGGGCGTACGGCCGCTCCGAAAGGGATTTGCCTCCGCCCGCATCCTTGACGTAGCGTTGCATTCATCGACGCGGGGTGGAGCAGCTCGGTAGCTCGCTGGGCTCATAACCCAGAGGTCGCAGGTTCAAATCCTGTCCCCGCTACTGAAGGCCGAGGGCCGGAATCCGAAAGGGTTCCGGCCCTCGGTGCATGTGTGCGTCCATGGATCCACGGATCACCGCACATCCAGGTGTCGCAACATCCAGGTGTCGCACGACGAAGCCCGGCACGTCGGTGCCGGGCTTCGTCATGGGTGCAGGGAAGGTTGGGGGCGTTGCCGCAGCGTTACGCCGTCGCACAGTTCGGGCAGACGCCGCGGTACGTCATCTCGACGCCCGAGATCGTGAAGCCGAAGCGCTCCGTGTCGGGGAGGTCGGCCAGCGGGTTGCCGGCCGGATGCACGTCACGGATGGCGCCGCACTGCCCGCACACCAGGTGGTGATGCGGTCGGTGGGCGTTCGGGTCGTAGCGCTTGGCCCGCTTGTCCGTGGAGACTTCCACCACCTCGCCGAGCGTGACCAGCTCGCCCAGGGTGTTGTAGACGGTCGCCCGGGAGATCTCGGGCAGCTTCGTGACGGCTCGGGCGTGCACCTCGTCGGCCGTCAGATGGACGTGATCGCCGTCGAGGACCTCGGCCACCACACGACGCTGTGCGGTCATCCGCCAGCCACGCCCGCGCAGTCGTTCCAGAAGGTCGCTCATGAACACCAGCCTAACAGCCAGGGGGACCAGGTCCCGAACGAGTGTGACTTTGGATTCTTGCTTGACTTAGATATTGTCCAATGTAGGATCGAGGCTGGCTTTGGCCAAGGGACGCAGTTGGTGAAAATGACGCAGGAGGCACGCGTGACGCAGGGACCGCTCACTACGGAAGCCGGTGCTCCGGTATCCGACAACCAGAACAGTGAGAGCGCGGGCGTCGGCGGCCCGGTGCTCGTTCAGGACCAGCTCCTCATGGAGAAGCTGGCCCACTTCAACCGTGAGCGCATTCCGGAGCGTGTGGTGCACGCCCGCGGCGCCGGCGCCTACGGAACCTTCAGGGTCACCGCCGACGTGACGAAGTACACCAGGGCGAAGTTCCTGTCCGAGGTGGGCAAGGAGACGGAGACCTTCGTCCGTTTCTCGACCGTGGCCGGCAACCTGGGTGCTCCGGACGCCGTGCGCGACCCGCGTGGTTTCGCGCTGAAGTTCTACACCGAAGAGGGCAACTACGACCTCGTCGGCAACAACACCCCGGTCTTCTTCATCCGGGACGCCATCAAGTTCCCCGACTTCATCCACACCCAGAAGCGCGACCCGTACACGGGCTCGCAGGAGGCGGACAACGTCTTCGACTTCTGGGGTCTGTCGCCCGAGTCCACCCACCAGGTGACCTGGCTGTTCGGTGACCGCGGCATCCCGGCGTCCTACCGCCACATGGACGGCTTCAGCTCCCACACCTACCAGTGGAACAACGAGGCCGGCGAGGTCTTCTGGGTCAAGTACCACTTCAAGACCGACCAGGGCATCAAGAACCTCACCGCCGAGGAGGCCGAGGTCCTCGCGGGCCGGGATCCCGACTCGCACCAGCGTGACCTGCGTGAGTCCATCGAGCGGGGCGACTTCCCGTCCTGGACCGTGGGCGTGCAGATCATGCCGGCGGCCGAGGCGGCGACGTACCGCTTCAACCCGTTCGACCTGACCAAGGTCTGGCCGCACGCGGACTACCCGGTCATCGAGTTCGGCAAGCTGGAGCTCAACCGCAACCCGGAGAACATCTTCGCCGAGGTCGAGCAGTCCGTCTTCAGCCCCGGTCACTTCGTGCCCGGCATCGGTCCGTCCCCGGACAAGATGCTTCAGGGCCGCATCTTCTCCTACGCGGACGCCCACCGGTACCGCGTCGGCATCAACGCCGACCACCTGCCGGTCAACCGCCCGCACGCCACCGAGGCGCGTACCTACTCCCGTGACGGCTACCTGTACGACGGCCGCCACAAGGGTGCGAAGAACTACGAGCCGAACAGCTTCGACGGCCCGGTCCAGACCGGCCGTCCGCTGTGGGAGCCCGTCGCGGTGACCGGTGTCACCGGCGAGACGGCCACGCCGTCCCACGCCGAGGACAACGACTTCGTACAGGCGGGCAACCTCTACCGGCTGATGACCGAGGAGGAGAAGGTACGCCTGGTCGGCAACCTGGCGGGCGCCCTCTCCGGGGTCACGCGCGACGACATCGCCGAGCGCGCGATCAACAACTTCCGCCAGGCGGACGAGGACTTCGGCAAGCGGCTGGAGGCCGCGGTCCAGGCCCTTCGCGGCTGATTCCAGCGCTGGACCGCTTGTCGTGGCGACGGGCCGGACTCCCTCACGGGGAGCCCGGCCCGTTCGACGTGCCGAGCAGGTCCTGGCCCGTTCGGTCACGCCGGTGTGCGCTGGGCGGCCTGTCGTCGTACGGGGGCCCAGCAGCGGATGATGTCGCGCACCGAGACGATGCCGACGGGCTCGTCCCGCTCCAGGACGATCAGATGGCGGAACCCGCCGTGGGTCATGGCGTGGGCGGCGTCCTCGAGCGTCCAGGACGGGGCGGCGAAGACGACGTCGGTGGTGGTGTGGGCGTGGGCGCGCTCGGAGTCCGGGTCCTGCCCCAGGCCCAGCGAGTTGAGGACGTCCCGTTCGGTGAGAATGCCGATGCCGGTGCCGTCGGGGTCGAGGACCACGGCCGCGCCGACGCGGCGGGTGGACATCAGGGCGGCGGCCTGGCGGAGGGTGTGGGCGGGGCCGATGGTGAGGACCACCGTACTCATGGCGTCGCGGACGAGCATGGGATGGAGCCACCTCCTACCGGAAACCGCGCCGTCGGACGCCGGAGCGGTCCACTGGTTCACGGTTTCACACATTCACAAGTGGGCGGATCCTCAGAGTCGCAGGTGAAGCCGGGGCCAACAAGAGGGCGCGTGCGGCGGATCGAGGGCGCGCGAACCCCGCGGCGCGAACCTCGTACGCGAACCTCGTACGTCTCCGGACGCCGGTGGCGTCAGTAACGCTGGTTGAGGTAGCCCAGCAGCTCGTCGTGCAGCAGGCCGTTCGAGGCGGCCGCGTTGCCGCTGTGCGGTCCGGGCTGGCCGTCGAGTCCGGTGAAACCGCCACCCGCCTCGGTGACGACGATCGAGGTGGCGGCCATGTCCCAGAGCGACAGCTCGGGCTCGGCGCACATGTCGACCGACCCCTCCGCGACCATCATGTACGGCCAGAAGTCGCCGTACGCGCGGGTCCGCCACACCTCGCGGGTGAGGTCCAGGAAGCCGTCCAGACGCCCCTGCTCCTCCCAGCCGCTGAGCGAGGAGTACGCGAACGAGGCGTCGGCGAGCTTGGACACCCGGGAGACCTGGAGCCGGGAGGCCGAGGTCAGGCTGCGGCCGCTGTACGCGCCGTGGCCCTTCGCCGCCCACCAGCGGCGGCCGAGCGCGGGAGCGGAGACGAGACCGACGACAGGCTGGAAGCCCCCCTCGGCGGCCTCCATCAGGGAGATCAGGGTGGCCCAGACGGGAACGCCGCGCACGTAGTTCTTGGTGCCGTCGATCGGGTCGATCACCCAGCGCCGCGGCCCCGTGCCCTCCACCCCGTACTCCTCGCCGAGGACCGCGTCCCTCGGACGGGCACGCTTCAGGTGGCCCCGGATGACGTCCTCCGCGCCCTTGTCCGCCTCGGTCACCGGCGTCATGTCCGGTTTGGTCTCCACCTTGAGGTCGAGGGCCTTGAACCGGTCCATCGTCGCGGCGTCGGCGGCGTCCGCGAGGACATGGGCGAGACGCAGGTCGTCAAGGTAGTCGGGCATGCAACGAACCGTATCTGCCGAGGTGGGGCCAGGGCTACAGGGGGCTTGTGGCCCGCGCGCGGGCCGACGGCCCGCACCCCGCGCGGGCATCCGGACCCCGTACCCCACACGAACCCTTGACAGCGCCCGACGGCGCGTCAAATCTGAAGCGCAGAGCCGCTCGCCCGCCCCGAGGGAGGCGATGATGCCTGCAGTGCGGGAATCCCTGCTGGACGCCGCTTACGCGGCCCTCGCGCGCCGCCCGTGGTCCGCGGTACGGATGGTGGACGTGGCCGCGACGGCCGGAGTGTCCCGGCAGACGCTCTACAACGAGTTCGGCAGCAAGGACGGACTCGCCAGGGCCCTGGTCCGCAGAGAGGCCGACGGCTACCTCGCCGGCGTCGACCGCGCCCTCACGGTCCACGGCGACCCCCGCGACCGGCTCACCGCGGCGGCCGAGTGGACGGCCGCCGCGGCCCGCCGGAACGCCCTCGTCCGGGCCATGCTCACCGGCTGCTGGAGCGAGCGCCTGCCCTCCCCTGCCCTCTCGCCGGTCCGGTCCGGCTCCGCCGTCCCCGCCCAACGCCGCGCCGACGGTCCGCTGCCCTCGCCCGGTGACCTCGTCGCGCTCGTCCGCGACCGCGCGGTGGCCGTCCTGGCCGGCCCCGGCGTGCCCGGGACGGCCGACACCGCGGAGCTCACCCGCGCCTGCGAACTGGTGGTGCGCCTCGCCCTGTCCTGCATCGCCGCGCCGCCGCCGGCCGAGAGCGGCGTCGCCGATCTGGTCCGCAGTGCCCTGCACCGTCAGCCGGTGCCCTAGCGGCCCGGCGCTTTTGTACCCCCACGTTCACCGGCGGGGAGCCCTCAGTGCGCCGACCCCGACAGCTGCAGCCCGATCACGCCGACGATCACCAAGGTGATCGACACGATCTTCAGCGTCGACACCAGGTCACCCAGGAACACCATCCCGTAGATCGCCGTGCCCGCGGCCCCGATCCCCGTCCACACGGCGTACGCGGGCCCGACGTCCAGCTTCTTCAGGGCCAGGGTGAGCAGGCCGAAGCTGCCCAGCGCGAACACGCAGAAGGCGATCGTCGGCCAGAGCCGTGTGAAGCCGTGGGACAGCTTCAGACACACGGCGAAACCGGTCTCGAGCACCCCGGCCACCACGACCAGCAGCCACGCCATGTGTCGTCCTCCCGTTGTCCTGACGTGCAGTGACCGCTTTCACGTACAGCGACCCGCTTCGCCGGGTTCGAGAGCTTCGGATCCGGCTCGGTGCGATTATGCACTTACCGTTCGCGGACCATGACAAACACGGGACGGCCGACGATCCCGCGTCGTGGCCCGAGGGGACCCGGCCGCTCCAGGCCGGTCCGGGTCAGTCGCCCTCCGTGCGCTCCCGGGCCGCCAGCAGCCGCCGCAGCGAGTACAGCCGCGCCGGGTCCGCGTGTCCCTCGGCGACCCACGCGTCCAGCGCGCAGTCCGGCTCGTCGTGGCTGCACGCGCGGGGGCAGCCCTCCGTACCCGGACCGAGGTCGGGAAAGGCGAGGATGACCCGCGACGGATCGACGTGCGCGAGGCCGAACGACCGCACTCCAGGGGTGTCGACCACCCATCCCTCGGCGCCCGACAGCGGCAGCGCCAGCGCGGACGTCGTCGTATGGCGCCCCCGCCCCGTCACCGCGTTGACATGCCCGGTCGACCGCCGCCGCTCCTGCGGCACCAGCGCGTTCACCAGGGTCGTCTTGCCGACCCCGGAATGCCCCACGAACGCCGTGATCCGGCCCGCCAGCTGCTCCCGCACCCGGTCGGCCGCCGCGCCGCTCTCCAGTTCCGCGCGGCTGGTGACGACGTACGGGATGTCGAGGTCTCCGTACAGCTCCAGCAGCTTGTCCGGTGGCGCGAGGTCCGACTTCGTCAGGACCAGCAGCGGGGTCAGCCCGCCGTCGTACGCCGCGACCAGGCAGCGGTCGATCAGGCGCGGGCGGGGCTCGGGGTCGGCGAGGGCGGTGACGACGGCCAGCTGGTCGGCGTTGGCGACGACGACCCGCTCGTAGGGGTCGTCGTCGTCCGCGGTACGGCGCAGTACCGACGTCCGCTTCTCGATGCGGACGATCCGCGCGAGGGTGTCCTTCTGCCCGGAGAGGTCGCCGACGATCGCGACCCGGTCGCCGACCACCGCCGCCTTGCGGCCCAGCTCACGGGCCTTCATGGCGAACACGGCCCGGTCCTCGACGAGGCAGGTGAGCCGGCCCCGGTCGACGGTGAGGACCATGCCCTCGGCGGCGTCCTCGTGTTTGGGCCGGATGTGGGTGCGCGGCCGGTTGCCCTTGCGGTTCGGGCGGGAGCGGATGTCGTCCTCGTCGGTGTGCTTGCCGTAGCGGCGCATCGTCTGTGGTCCTAGGCCCCGAGCATCCCGGCCCACAGTTCGGGGAAGTCCGGGAGGGTCTTCGCCGTGGTCGCCACGTTCTCGATCTGCACGCCCTCCACCCCGAGACCGAGGACCGCACCGGCGGTGGCCATGCGGTGGTCCTCGTACGTGTGGAAGACACCGCCGTGCAGCCGGCGCGGGCGGATGTGCAGACCGTCGGCGGTCTCGGTGACGTCGCCGCCGAGCTCGTTGATCTCCTTGGTGAGCGCGGCCAGGCGGTCCGTCTCGTGCAGCCGGAGGTGGGCCACACCGCGCAGCGTGGACGGCGAGTCCGCGAGCGCCGCGACGGCCGCGATGCCCGGCGTCAGCTCACCGACCTCGCCGAGGTCCACGTCGATGCCGTGGACCGATCCGGAACCGGTGAACTCCAGCCCCTGCTCGGTCAGCTCGCAGGAACCGCCCATCTCGGTGAAGATCTCCCGCAGCCGGTCACCGGGCTGGGTGGTACGGGCCGGCCAGTCCGGTACGAGGACCCGGCCGCCGGTCACCAGTGCCGCCGCCAGGAACGGCTGGGCGTTGGACAGGTCGGGTTCGACGGTGAGATCCCGTCCGAGCAGGGCCCCCGGGGTGACCCGCCAGACGTTGGGCTCACCGCCCGACTCCGGACTGTCCACCTGGGCGCCCACCGCGCGGAGCATGTCGACGGTCATCCGGATGTGCGGCAGGGAGGGAAGCGTCGCGCCGGTGTGCCGGACCTCGACGCCCTGGTTGAAACGCGGCGCCGACAGCAGCAGCGCGCTGACGAACTGCGACGACGAGGACGCGTCCACCGACACGGTGCCGCCCTCCAGGGCGCCGCCGCCGTGCACGGTCAGCGGCAGCGCGCCCCGCCCGTCGTCGTCGATCCGGGCACCGAGGTGACGCAGCGCGTCGATGACGCCGTTCAGCGGGCGCTCGTGCGACCGCGGGTCACCGTCGAACCGGACGGGGCCGTCGGCCAGGGTGGCGACCGGGGGAAGGAACCGCATCACCGTGCCGGCGTTGCCGACGTCGACGGTGGCCGGGCCGCGCAGGCCCGTGGGCAGCACCCGCCAGGCCTCACCGGTGCCCTCGGGGCCCACGCCCTCCTCGATCTCGATCCCCATGGCCCGCAGTGCGCCGGCCATCAGCAGTGTGTCGCGCGAGCGGAGCGGGCGGCGCAGCCAGCCGGGCTCGGAGGCGAGGGCGGCGAGCACGAGAGCACGGTTGGTGACCGACTTCGACCCCGGCACATGGACCGTCGCGTCGACGGCTCCGCTCGCGTGCGGGGCGGGCCAGAGGGCGGTGTGCGCGGGATTAGCGGTCATGCGCACCACTTTAGTGGCGGTCCCGGCCACCGGGCGTGCCCGGGACGGCCCGGACGGTCGGTCCCCGAGCCGTTGTCCCCCTGGTCGAGCCGCTCCGCCGGGCGCCCCTCGGCGGAGTGCGGGTGGAGTCCCGCGCGGTGGACACCTCCGTTGACGTGTCGGCGACCACGGTCCCCGGGTCACTCCTACGGCGTCACAGCCCCAGCAGCCACCGTCCGCCGCCGAGCAGCGAGCACAGCGACACCGCGTGGAACAGGAAGAACCACAGCCCCGCCGGTACGTGCGTCAGCCGGGACAGCTGGTCCGCGTCCGAGTCGCCCGCGCCCCCGCGCGCCCGCTTGGTCTGGAGCTCGAACGCCGGGCGCACCCCGCCGAGCAGCAGGAACCACACCACGGCGTACGCGAAGGCCGCCTGGACCTGCGGGCCGGCCAGCCAGGACACGAGGACGAACGTGCCGCCGGTGAGCAGCACCGTCAGCGCCCCGTAGGCGTTGCGGATCATGACCAGCATCGCCACGAGCAGCACCGTGGCCAGCCACAGCAGCAGCGTGATGCGCCCGGCGCCCAGCAGCGCCGCACCGCCGAGGCCCAGCAGAGGGGGAGCGGTGTAGCCGGCCGCGGCGGTGAGGATCATGCCGATGCCGGTCGGTTTGCCGCGGCTGACGGTCAGGCCGCTGGTGTCCGAGTGGAGGCGTATCCCCGTGAGGGTGCGGCCGGTGAACAGCGCCACGAGCCCGTGGCCGCCCTCGTGCGCGATGGTGATGGCGTTGCGCGAGAGCCGCCACAGCCCGTGCGGCGTGACCACGACGAGGGCGGCGGCCAGTGTGGCGATCACCACCCACAGGTCCGGGTCGGGCTGGGTGCCGGTGACCTCGTCCCAGAGGGAGGCGAGCGAGGCGGATGCGGTGCTGTCCATATGGGGCGGGAGCTCCTCGTGGTGGCGCGGAGTCTGGCAGTGTTGCACGTATGTGCGGACGGTATGCAGCGAGTCGCAGGCCCGAGGATCTCGCAGGAATCTTTGGGATCGACATGGGGGTCCCCCCTGCTCGAGCGGAGTCGAGAGCTCGGGGGAGCGAGCCGGAAGAGACCCTGGAGCCCGACTACAACGTGGCGCCCACCAAAGAGGTGCCCGCCGTGCTCGACCGCGCAGTGAAGGACGCGGACGACCCGCGGCCGGTTCGGCAGCTGCGGAAGCTGAAGTGGGGCCTGGTGCCGTCCTGGGCCAGGACGCCCGACGGCGGGGCCCGGATGATCAACGCCCGCGCGGAGACCGTCCACGAGAAGCCGTCCTACCGTCGCGCCTTCGCCACCCGGCGCTGCATCCTGCCCGCCGACGGCTACTACGAGTGGGTCACCGGCACGCAGGAGCGGGACCTGGAGGTCGAGGGCAAACGCAAGCGCCCCCGAAAACAGCCGTACTTCGTGACACCGGCCGACGGCTCGGTGTTCGCGATGGCGGGTCTGTACGAGTTCTGGCGGGACCGGACCCTGCCGGACGACCATCCGCGGGCCTGGTGGGTGACGTGCTCCGTCATCACCACCGAGGCGGAGACCACGCCGCTCGCGGTGGCGCCGGCGGACGGCCCGAGGGCTCTGGCCGACATCCACCCGCGGATGCCGCTGATGCTCACACCGGACCGCTGGGACGCCTGGCTCGACCCCGCCCGCACGGACACCGAGGAGCTGCGCGGGCTGCTCGCGCCGCCGCCCTCCGGCCTGATGCGTGCCTTCCCGGTCTCCACCGCGGTCAGCAACGTCCGCAACAACGGCCCGGAGCTGCTGAGGGAGCTGGAAGCACCGGAAGAGAGCACACTCTTCTGACGTGACGCCTGTGAAGAACACGAAGAACACTCCTGCCGCGGTCGGCTCGGCGGAACCGCCGTCGGTCGAGACCGTGGAGACCGACGTCGGTCCTGCCCGCATCACCTGGCACCCCGCCCGGCACCCCGCGCGTTTCGTCCTCGCGCTGAGTCACGGCGCCGGCGGCGGCATCGAGGCCCGGGACCTGCAGGCCCTGGCCGCCGTGCTGCCCGCGCACGGCACGACCGTGGCGCTGGTGGAGCAGCCCTGGCGGGTGGCCGGCAAGAAGGTGGCCCCCGCGCCGAAGACCCTGGACACCGGCTGGCGCGGCCTCTGGCCCGCGCTGACGAAGCCGGACCTGCCGGTGATCTCGGGCGGGCGCAGCGCCGGAGCCCGCGTCGCCTGCCGGACCGCCGGTGAACTGGGCGCCCATGCCGTGCTCGCCCTCGGCTTCCCCCTGCACCCGCCGGGCAGGCCCGAGAAGTCCCGCGCCGAAGAGCTGCTCGGGACCGGGGTGCCCACCCTCGTCGTACAGGGCGGCAACGACCCCTTCGGCAGGCCCGGAGAGTTCCCCGAGTACAGGAGGGGACGCGCGATGGGGGTCCCCCCAGGCGTTCAGCTCCGGGGGAGCGTCGGTGCAAGGGCGGTGGCGGGAGACGGGTGGGCGTACGAACTGGTCGAGGTGGCGTACGGGGATCACGGCCTCGCCGTCCCCAGGCGGGCGGACATCACACAGGAGGAGGCCCTGGCGGTCGTCACGGACGCTGTCGTGCGGTGGGTCGGCTCCCTCGTGGAGCAGCGGGCGCCTCTCAGGCGTACCCGGGCGGGCCGGGCGCCCGGCCCGCCCGGGTAAAGCTTCGGGAATGTCCGGACGTCCCCCGCTGTTGACGCCGACGTGTCCGCCGGTCCGCCGGCGCAGCCGTCGTAGTCGTAGGAGAGGAAGTCCGCCGCATGGGTTCGACCTTCTGCCCGAGCCGCAAGGGCCGCACCGAGCTGGACTGGACGGTGCTGCACGCGGCCAGGACCGTCCCTGTTCGGGCGGCGGACGGACCGGATCGTCGTCTATCCTCCGATTCGAGTGAGACCGCTTCCGGTCCCACGACAACTCTGGAGGAGGTGGGTCCGGTTCCCGGTACCGACGCAGGGACCGAACACGGCCAGGCGGAGCAGCCCGAGGGCCAGGGCGACAAGCGAGCGGAATCGACCGCCGAGCGCAGCGCGCGCTTCGAGCGGGACGCGCTCGAGTTCCTCGACCAGATGTACTCGGCCGCCCTGCGCATGACGCGCAACCCGGCGGACGCCGAGGACCTGGTCCAGGAGACGTACGCCAAGGCGTACGCGTCCTTCCACCAGTTCCGCGAGGGCACCAACCTCAAGGCGTGGCTGTACCGGATCCTCACCAACACCTTCATCAACTCGTACCGCAAGAAGCAGCGGGAACCGCAGCGCAGCGGGGCCGAGGAGATCGAGGACTGGCAGATCGCGCGGGCCGCGTCCCACATGTCGACCGGTCTGCGTTCCGCGGAGGCACAGGCGCTGGACCACCTCCCCGACTCGGACGTCAAGGAAGCGCTCCAGGCGATCCCCGAGGAGTTCCGCATCGCCGTGTATCTCGCGGATGTCGAGGGCTTTGCCTACAAGGAGATCGCCGACATCATGGGCACACCCATCGGTACCGTGATGTCCCGGCTGCACCGTGGCCGCCGTCAGCTGCGCGGCATGCTCGAGGACTACGCGCGCGAGCGCGGACTGGTCCCGGCGGGTGCCGGAGAGTCGAACGAAGCGAAAGGCTCGAGGTCATGAGCTGCGGAGAGCCGCACGAGACGGATTGCAGCGAGATCCTCGATCATCTCTACGAGTTCCTCGACCGTGAGATGCCGGACTCCGACTGCGCGAAATTCGAGCACCACTTCGAGGAATGCTCGCCCTGTCTCGAGAAGTACGGGCTCGAGCAGGCGGTGAAGAAGCTGGTCAAGCGGTGCTGCGGGCAGGACGACGTGCCGGGCGACCTGCGCGCCAAGGTCATGGGCCGGATCGACGTGATCCGCTCGGGCCGGGCCGTTCCCGATCAGGACGTCACCGTCTCCGAGGCGGCCCAGCGGCCCCAGGCCGCTCCGGCGCAGCAGGAGTCCTGAGCCTTTCAGGAGCCCCGCTCTCCGAGGCCCCCTGCTCGAACACCCCCGAACAGTTGCCCCGGTAGGCACCCCCGAAAGGGGAGCGCCCTCACTCGTACGCGCTAATCCGCGGGTCAGGGGCCCGCGGAGGCGCCGTCCGTCCCTCTAGGCTCCAGACCCTGACAGGCGGCAGGCCGAGTGCGGCCGGCACGGCCGGGGGAGGGTCTGATGGAGGCGTTACCGGCACGGGCCCGCGTATACGTGGCCGGTGTCGCCGTGGCGGGTCTGCTCTGTCTGCTGCCGGCGGTGCCGCTGTCGCCGGTGCGGGCCGTGCCCGGTCCGGACGTCTCCTGGCGGGCCGTCGCGTCGCTCGCCGTGCTGTACGCCTGCTGCGAACGCCTAGCCCGGTCCCGGCACCTCGGTGCCCCGAACCCCGGCGGCACCTTCCACCCCGTACTGCTCGCCGCGGCCTTTCTGCTGCCGCCGTCCGCCGCAGCGCTGGTCGTGCTGCCCGGTGCGCTGCTCACCCCCGTGGAGCAGCGGCCGTTCCTCGCACGGCGGATCTGGCGGGCCGGGCAGCTGACTCTCGCCGTGTGGGCCGCGAGCCGGGCACACCGTGCGGCCGGCGGCCGGGAAGCGGTCGCGAACGGCGACGTTCCCGCGGCGCTGGGCGCGTCCGGCGCCTCGGTGCTGGTGTTCTGCCTGGTGCTGACGCTGCTGGACCGCGGCATCCTGGTGCTCGCGGGTGGCCTGCCGCTACGGCCCGGGAGCCGGACGACCCGGCGGACGACGCGCCGGAGGACCCGGCAGACGACCTGGTGGCGGCTGTTCCTGCGATCGCTCGCACCGGTCACCGTGCACGGGCTCGCCGGACTGATGATGGCCCTGCTGTGGCGCAGCCCCCACGGGCCCGTGTCCGCGCTGCTCGTGCTGCCGCCGATGTACGTCTCGTGGTGGGCGTTCGCCCAGTACCACCGGGAGCGGGCCGCCCACCAGGCCACGATCCGCGCGCTCGTGCAGGCCGTCGACATCAAGGACGGGTACACACGCGGACACAGCGAGCGGGTCGGTCAGGCCTCCACGATGATCGCGCGCGAGCTCGGCATGGACGACGAGCGGACCGAGGTGCTGCGCTTCGCCGGCATCCTGCACGACGTCGGCAAGCTCGGGGTGCCCACCCGGCTGCTCACCAAGGACGGGCCGCTGACCCCCGAGGAGCGGCGGGTGATCGAACTGCACCCCGAGTACGGGCACGAGATGGTGCGGGGGATCTCCTTCCTGGGCGAGGCCCGCGCGGCCGTGCTGCACCATCACGAGCGGCTGGACGGCAGCGGTTACCCCTATGGGCTGGCGGGCGGT
Source organism: Streptomyces sp. NPDC058632 (assembly GCF_042717095.1). Taxonomy (NCBI): domain Bacteria; kingdom Bacillati; phylum Actinomycetota; class Actinomycetes; order Kitasatosporales; family Streptomycetaceae; genus Streptomyces; species Streptomyces sp. NPDC058632. The sequence goes on from NZ_JBHXQZ010000082.1 coordinate 31,446, forward strand.
CAGATCCCGGAGTCCGCGCGCGTGGTGGCGGTCGCCGACGCCTTCGACGCGATGACCTCCAACCGCTCCTACAGCAGGGCACGGCCGGTGCCCGTGGCGCTGGACGAGCTCCAGCGGTGCGCGGGAGGCCACTTCGACCCGCGGATGGTGGAAGCGCTGGTGCGGGCGATCGGCCGGACCGGCTGGCATCCCGCGGTGACGGCCGAGGACGTTCCCCGGCCCCCCGGCCCGCCCGTTCCGCCGGTCGCCGAACCCGTCGCCGGGCCGGTCGCCCCGCCGGTTGCCGAGCCGGCCGCCGATCCGCCCGGGGCACGCCGATGACCCCGCGGCCGCACGCCCTCGTGCACGTCTGCGCCGCCGTGCTCGCCGCCGGCTGCCTCGGCGCCACCCTGTGGCACGGGGTCGCGGAACGAGGCGCCGCCCTCGCCTTCGGCGTACTCGTCGCCGTCGGGGAACTCACGCGGCACCACGGCCCGCGGCGGCCCCGAGACGGACGGCAGCCCGGTGAAGGAGCGGCGCCGGGCGCCGGAACGCAGCCCCGCGACGGACCGCGGGTCCGTCAGGCCGCGCCGCTCGCCGCCGCCGGGTCACTGGCGTACGCGCTGCTCGGCGAGGCCGGTGGGCGGCCCGGCCACCACGGCGCGGCCCAGGCCGTCGCCGTGGTCCTTGCCGCCTCCCTGCTCGGCAGCGTGCCGCACATCGGGCGCGGGCACGGACCCACCCGCGACCGGCTGGCCCGCCGGACCCTCACCGTCGGTTTCGTCGCCGTGTGCTTCCAGCCCTTGTACGGCAGGGGGACGTTCGACGGCTGGGGCGGTCCCGCTTACGCGCTGCTGCTGCTCGCCCTGCTGTCGCTGTCCGCCCTGTGCGACGCCGTGCTCGCCGCCGCGCTGGCCCGCTCCCGCACCGGCTGGCCCTTCCCGCCGGTGCTGCGCGACGAACTGCGGGCGCTGCCCGGCATCGGGGCCGCCGTCGCCGCGACGGGCGCGGTGATGGCGCTCGGCGTCGCGGCCGTGGGGCTGTGGGCGCTGCCCCTGCTCTCCGTGCCCTTGCTGCTCGCGCAGCTGTCCTACCGGCGGTACGCGGCGGTCCGGGCCACCTACCGGCAGACCATCGCCTCCCTCGCGCGGGCCACCGAGATCGCCGGCTGCACCCCGGCCGGGCACGCCCGCAGGGTCGCCGACCTCAGCCGGTCGGTGGGCCGGGACCTGGGGCTGACCGAGCCGGATCTGGTGGTGCTGGAGTACGCGGCCCTGATGCACGACATCGGCCAGCTCAGCCTTGTCGATCCGGTGCCGGCGGGTGCCACCGCCGCCCTGCCGGCCACGGAACAGCGGCGGATCGCCCTGCTCGGCGGCGCCGTGGTCCGCCAGACCGGGGTGGACCCGAGGGTGGCCGGGATCGTGGAGCGGCAGGCCGAACCGCACCGGGAGCAGCCGCTGGCCGCGCGGATCGTCCGGGTGGTGAACGCGTACGACGAGAGGTCCCGGGCAGGAGGTCCCGGTGGGCCGCTGGCGGCACTGGAGGAACTGCGCCTCGGCACCGCCGGCGAGTACGCGCCCCAGGTCGTCGAATCCCTGGCCCGGGTGCTGTCCAGGGCCAAGGTCAGGGTCAGGGAGCAGGCAGACGGGTACGACGACGGAGGCGGCCGGTCGTGAAGCACAGGGAGGCCGCCGGGGGACCACGGAGGCCGGGATGTGAGGATCGGGGCGTGAGGACGAGGACGACGTAGGGGAGCGACGGGGGGAGGGGGCGTGAGGACAGGCGCCCGACCGCGGCGAGAGCCGCGAACCGTACGGTCTGACCCGGGCCGGCCCGGGGTAACCCATGGGTAATGAGCGCCCTTCCGGCCGTACGTGGTTGGATGCGAAGGAGACGGTGTCCGGGGGCTAGGCCGCCCACCGCACGGAACTGGCAGGCGGGAATCGTGAGGATCTTCGGCAAGGGACGGAACAGGCCCTCCGCCTCCTGGCGGCAGGCCACGGACCGCGCGTTCACACTCATCGGCGACGGCCGTTACGAGGACGCGGGTGCGTTGCTCACCCGGGCCGCCGATCTGGAGCCCTGGCTGTCGGAGTCCTGGTTCAACCTCGCGCTGCTGCACAAGTTCCGGCACGACTGGGAGCAGGCGCGGACTGCGGGCCTCAGGGCTGTGGCGTTGCTCGACCGGGACACCGGCGCGCCGGACTGGTGGAACGTCGGCATCGCCGCCACAGCCCTGCAGGACTGGCCGCTGGCCCGCCGCGCCTGGCAGGCCTACGGGCTGAAGGTGCCGGGGAGCCCCACCGACTCCGGCGAGCCGCTCGGCATGGACCTGGGCAGCGCGGCCGTGCGGCTGTCCCCGGAGGGGGAGGCCGAGGTCGTCTGGGGGCGGCGGCTCGACCCCGCCCGGATCGAGGTGCTGTCCATTCCGCTGCCGTCCTCCGGCCGTCGCTGGGGCGAGGTCGTCCTGCACGACGGGGTGCCGCACGGCGAGCGGAGCACGGCCGCCGGGCACACCTACCCGGTGTTCGACGAGATCGAGTTGTGGGCACCCTCGCCGGTGCCGACGTGGGTGGTCCTGCTGGAGGCCGCGAGCGAGGTCGACCGGGACGCCCTGGAGCAGCTGGCCGGGGACGCCGGGTTCGCCGCCGAGGACTGGTCGTCCTCGGTGCGGTTGCTGTGCCGGCTGTGCTCGGAGTCCCGGATGCCGTCCGACGAGGGGGAGGGCGAGCATCTCGACCCGCACGACCACAGCGAGCCCGGACATCCCGGACCGCTCGGCCACCGCACCGACGGGCAGTTGTGGGTGCCGGAGCGCGAGTGCGGGCTGGCCGCGCCGGCCTCGCTGGTCCGTGGTCTGCTGGACGGATGGGTCGCGGACAGTCCGGACTCGCGGGACTGGCGGGACCTCGAAGAAGTCTGCTGAGGCGTTCCCGGGACCCGTTCACCGGACCGGTTGTCGGACCGGTTGTCGGACCGGCCACGGGTGAGGGCCGGTCGGCGGGCCGTCCGTTCGCCGTACCCTGTATCAGCATCACACCCCATGGTTTCCAGGAAGGCGTACGTCGGTCATGGCTCAGCAGGACACCGATCAGCAGCACGCGGGCGTGCTCCCCGTCGACGAGGAGGGCTACGTCATCGACACGGAGGGCTGCGCGGAGCGCGAGGCCGCCTGGGTCGAGCGTGGCACCTCGCGGCCGATCACCGTGGTCGGCAACCCGGTGCTGCACAAGGAGTGCCGGGACGTCACCGACTTCGGCCCGGAATTCCAGCAGCTGGTCGCGGACATGTTCGCCAGCCAGCGCACCGCCGAGGGAGTGGGCCTGGCCGCCAACCAGATCGGTGTCGACCTGAAGGTCTTCGTCTACGACTGCCCGGACGACGACGGCGCGCGCCACGCCGGCGTGGTCTGCAACCCCAAGCTGGTCGAACTGCCCGCCGAGAAGCGCCGGCTGGACGACTCCAACGAGGGCTGTCTGTCGGTCCCCACGGCGTACGCCCCGCTGGCCCGGCCCGACTACGCCGAGGTGACCGGTCAGGACGAGCTGGGCAATCCGGTCAAGGTGCGCGGCACCGGTTACTTCGCACGGTGTTTGCAGCACGAGACGGATCATCTCTACGGCTACCTGTACATCGACCGGCTCTCCAAGCGGGAACGCAAGGACGCGCTGCGGCAGATGGCCGAGAACGAGCCGCGCTATCCCGTGGTCGCCAACGACTGATCTCCTGTCACACCCGTGACGTCCGGGCCTTTTCGACCCTTTCGTCCCCTGGATCGCAGAATTTCCTCGCGCACGGCGCCTGGTCCGGTGTCCCCACCGGAACAGGCGCCGTACGTCTTTC
>NZ_JBHXQZ010000083.1:0-35250 GCF_042717095.1 Streptomyces sp. NPDC058632
TTATAAGAGACAGGCGGACAGGCACCTCACGACGGGAGGCGCGGCATCTCCCGGCACCGGCCTGCATGCAGGCCGGTGCCTGCCCCTAATACCGCAGTACGCCCGCGATCCGGTCCACGTCCCCGAGGGTGCCGTCCGGGACGAAGCGGACCTCGGCGCCCGTCTCCAGGCACTGCTCGACCAGCTCGTCCACGATGTCCTCACGGGCGTCCAGGTCGCCGGGCTCGGCGGCGACCAGATGCTCGCCCGCGTCGCGCACCGTCACCCGGAAGTTCTCCTCGACGGCCAGCATCCGGACCCGGCCGTCCCGGGTGTTCTGCCACAGCTCGTCGACCCCGGCCGCGAACCTCTTGCGCCCGCGGGCCGTCTCCAGCGCCCGGACGACGGCCTCCGCGCTCTTGCGGGCCTCGTTCTCGAGCGTGGGGCGCAGGGCCTGCCACACCGCGTCGGGCGTGCCGTGCGCGAGACCGCCGTGCTGGACGTGCACCGCGTCCCGGGCCACGCCGCCGGCCTCGCCCAGCAGGGACAGGGCGGCCGGCTCCCCGGTGACGTACAGGGGCCGCGGATGCCCACGCAGTACCGCGGCCATCGCGGTGTCGGCATCGCGCAGGAACCGTCGGGTGCCTTCGTCCCGGAAGACGCTCGGCTGATCGCCGACCCGCTCCAGGCGCTCAGGGTCGAAGTTCTCCTCGGCCCGGGTCAGCGGGAAGCCCCCGGCGTGCTCCTCGGTGACCCGGTCCGCGCCGCCGTTCCACAGTGTGGCCCGGTCGGGGGAGACGGACAGCACCCAGAAGGGACGCTCTGCCGTGTGGGCGGACACCAGGTTGCGGGTGAGGAAGGTGTCGGAGAGCACCACACGCTCCGGCACCGAACGGGCGAGCGACCACACCTGGTGCTCGCCCGGAGCGGCGAAGATGACCAGGCCGTCCTCGGCGTGCGTCAGGTCGACCTCGGCCAGGGCCCGGTCGAGCTGCAGCTCCACTTCTCCGCGCTGGTCCCGGGTGACCGCGGGATCGGCCTCCAGCTGTTTCCTGGCCTTGGCCACCACGTTGCGCAGCCGGACCGGGTCCTGGGCGTTGAAGGGCTCGCGCCGGTGCGTCGGTGTCAGCAGGGACACCGCGGGGTAGGGGCGCGGGCGGCGAAGCTCGGCAAGGGTCGTGGGACTCAGATCGTGCTCCATGACAGCACCATAGAGCCGAATCGCCAATAGGGCATTTGGGGCATCGTTGCGCCGTCCGGGTGCGGGTTCACGGGCGGGTGTCCTCCTCGTCGCCGCAGGAGCTGCCGCTGGGCGGCAGGGTGCCGTAGAGAAGGAAGTCGTCGATCGTCCGGTGGACGCATTCGGACGATCCGTAGCCGGTGTGGCCCTCGCCCCGGTTGTCCAGCACGACCGCGGACGGGCCGAGCCGCTCGGCCGTCTCCACCGTCCACCGGTACGGCGTGGCCGGGTCGCCCCGGGTGCCGACCAGCAGCATCCTCGGCGTGTCGAGGTCCCTGACCTCCTCGCGGATGAAGTCGGTCCCCCCGGGACGGCCGTGGCACATCAGGACCTGGGCGAGCCGGTAGCGGCCGAAGACCGGCGAGGCCTCCTCATAGGCGGCGCGCAGCCGGCCGAGGTCCCGGGTCACCTGCTCGGCGGCCGGGCGGTCGGGATCGTCCGCGCAGTTCACCGCCATCAGCGCGGCCGGCAGGTTGTCCAGGGGCACCTCCTCCTCGTCGACGAGCGGATCGTCGGCACGGTGCGGCAGGGGGAACGTCACTCCGCCGGTGGCGAAGGCCTCCACCCCGCGGGTGTCCCCGTCCTCCATCAGCTCCGCGAGCGCCCGCTGCAGCAAGGGCCACAGTTCCTCGCTGTAGAGGCCCTGGCCCAGGGCGACCGCGAGGTCCTGGCCGGTGAACTCGTAACCGAAGTCCGTCGGTACGGGATCCTCATCGAGCGAGTCGACCAGTTTCACGACCGACTCCCGTGCCTCGCGCGGATCCTGGCCGAACGGGCAGGCGATGTCCTCGGTGCACCAGGTCAGGAAGTGCTCGAGCGCGGTCTGCTGGCCCCGTACGCTCGCCAGTCCCTGTTCCGCCAGCGGATCGGTCAGTGTGTCCACCCCGTCCAGCACCAGCCGGCCCACCTTCTCGGGGAACCGGGCCGCGTACACCGCGGCCAGCCGGGTTCCGTACGAGAACCCCAGGTAGTTGAGCTTCTTGTCGCCGAGCACCTGCCGCATGACGTCCAGGTCGCGTGCGACGTTCACGGTGCCGATGTGCGGCAGGACCGGGCCCGAGTGCTCGGTGCATTCGGCGGCCACCTCGCGCAGCTGGGCCAGCGTTTTCCGCGGATCGGACATGTCGTCGCCGCCGGTGGCCTCCAGCGCCCGACCGGTGGCCTCCGTGCCGCAGCTGACCGGTGAGGAGCGGCCGACACCGCGCGGGTCGAAGGACACCACGTCGTACTCGTCGGTGAGACCCATGAACTCCTTGCCACCACGGGCGAGTCCGAGCACGCCCGAACCGCCCGGCCCGCCGAAGTTCAGTACCACCGAGCCGCGGGGCTCGCCCGTGCCGCGGTAACGGGCGAGGGCCAGGTCGAGGGCGCCCCCGCCCGGGTCGGCGTAGTCGACCGGGACGGTGATCTTCCCGCACTGCAGGTCCTCGGGCAGGTCCGTGCCCTCGCACGCCGACCATGTGATCCTCTGGTCGTAGAACCGCTCGAGGCCCCGGTCGTCGTCGGCGGCGGCCGCCGGGAGACCCGCGCCCAGCAGGGCCAGCCCGAGCGCTCCGGTGACCGCGCAGCGCCGGAACGGGAGTCGCATGGAGAGCTTGGCCAGCATCGATGCCTCCAGGGGCGCCCCACAGCGGACCGGGAACCGGCGCCCTCGATCACGATACGGGGGGTCCGCCGGCCCCGCCTGTCGGCCGGAGGCGTCCCGCGGTGCCCGGCCCGGCACTCCGGAGCCCCCAGCAGCACGCGTCTGTTCGGCGACCGGTATCCGATGTCGAGCGGCAGACGCCCCCCGAAGTGAACGGCGTGCGACTTTCGGACAAGCCACGACCCGGTTGGCGCACCCGCGTTCCCTCCGGCGCGGGTGAGCGCCCGCGACCACGGCCGGAAGGCAGGCACCTCATCCCTGAAGGGAATCATGGACGAGTGATGTCGACCGAAGCAGCAGCACTCGTCCTACAGGACCATGCCGCCCTCTGGAGCATGGGCGAGATCCGTGCAACCGATGTCGTCACCGGCGCCTGTAATGCGCTCGTCGCCGGCCTCGATGGTCCCGCCCTGCGGATGCTGGCCGCGTGCACACGCGCGGAGGCGGATTACGACGTCCCCGATCTCCTTCCCCTAGCACTCGACGAACTGGGCCTCACCTTCTACCCAGTAGGCAGCCTTGCCGGACAGGAAGCCGCCGCACGAGCACTTGCCGCCCGAATGCTGGCCGGCGAGTTGACGCCACGCGAGCTGGCTTTCCGGATCCACCAGCGCTTCGGGCACGAACTGCCCTTGGCCGAACGACTCGCCAACCTGGACGACGAGTACGACATCCTCGAGTACGGCGACAGGACACCGGCACAGGTCGACGCCGACGTTCTGGCCGAAGCTCTTCGGCTCACTCAGAATCCTCGTGTTACACCCGAACCCACGGATCCACTGACCTGAAGCACACCGGTGGACCCTTGGGTTCGCACTGAAGAGACCTCGGTTTCCGTGAACCCACGGGGCTCCTCGGCCTCGGGACTGGTAGGCCCGCATGTCCAGGAGTCGCGTATTCGCCGTAGCCGTCGGCCGACCGGGACCCTGTGTCGGTGCTCTGCGGCATGATGACCGGCGTGAACACCGAGATACTGATAGACGTCTGGCAGCGGCTTCTCGCCGACCCTCGCAAGTCGTGGGTGCTGTTCGAGCATGGCACTTGTCTCGTGCCGACCGCTCCGGAAGGGGAGCTTGCTGATCAGGCCACTGACCTCCTGAAGAAGTTCGGCCCGGCGCATGCCGGGTCTTCGGCAGGAGACTTTGGGGTGATCGACCTCAAGGACGTCGAGGGATGGGCCGTCACCGGGCATCACAACGATGTCCTTACCTATGTCGGCCCCGACGAGACTCAGGATCAGTCGCGGATCGCTGTCGGGCTGTTCGGACGTTCCAAGCGCCACCGGGACGGCACCGAGCTTCACGTCGTCCACGTTGAGGACAAACGAGGCTCAGCGGACCCAGCGTGAGTACCGCGCTTCATCGCTGGTGGTCTCCGGGAGCGTATCGGCTCCAGGTTCCGCCGGCTTCGGTGACCAGCCGTGTGGCGGTCCTGTCGTGATAGCCGAGTGCCTTCGCGATGACGGGGGCCGGGGCTTGGAGGACGAGCTGACGGATCGCGGAGGTCCTGCCGCGCTGAGGAGGGACGCCGATCTCACGCAGATGGACTTGGAGACTGGCCGGGTTCATCGGCTGTCCGGGCTGCCGGCCGGGGAAGAGCCACTGCGAGCTCCCGCTGCTGGTGTAGGGCAGATGCTGGCGGGACTGGATGTAGGCCCGCATCAGGTTGGCGACGGGCTCCGGCAGCGGGGACGGCGGGTCTCCCAACTGGACGGTGACGGTGGTCTCGTCGTCGGTGACGTCGTCGATGGTGAGGCGGACGAGGCGGCTGACGGGTTGCGCACAGAGGAGAACGAGCGCGGCGGCGACCCGGGCCCGCAGGGGCAAGGTGTCGTCATTGAGGACCCGGCGGAGGATCGCGAGCCGGCGGTGCTGGTGCAGCGGCTCCGAGTCCTGGGTGATGACCGTGGACGGCAGCGTGAGGCGGGGCGTCCGGCCGGTCTTCATGCACCACCGCAGGAATGACTGGGACGGACGGCGGGTGGCCAGGCCCTCGGTGTGCCAGGCGTCGATGTCGGCCTGCTGACACTACCCGGCCTTGGGGAAAGGCCCCGAAGTCCTTGCCGCTGCTCCGGAGTCGAGCGGTCTCTCGTCCCGCGGCCTCGTCCGGGCCGTCAACGTGAAGCCGGCATCCGCCGGCGAACCAGACAGGCCTGTTGTCACGTGGCCGGGTCGGTGGGAGTTGCAGCCAGTTGAGCGCTGACGCAGGTTGAGGCGGCAGGGGACTGTCGGTGACTGGTGGCAGGATCACTGGCATGGGTTTCGTACGTACTACTCCGCCGCGGCCCGTGGATGTGACCGCGGTCTTTCCCGAGCTGGCTCCCCTGGCGCGACCTGCGATGCGGCTGCATCCGCGTCCGGGGCCGCCTTCGGTGAGGGACAGTTCGGTCGGTGGGCCGTTGCTGTGGCCGGCCGAGGAACCGTGGCCGCACTGCGAAGACGCGCACCTGCACGTGGACACTGGATTCCGCCGGTCACCGACCGAAGTGCGGCTCCAGAGACGCTTGCAGTCCCGGTGGCGCCCTGATGACCGACCTCCCGCGTTCACGCCCGAGGAGGAAGCGCTCAAGGAGCGCAGTGCCGCGTTGCTCGCCGAACGGCTCGACGCCGGCCCTCCCTGGCCCGCCGAATGCCCGGTCCCGATGTTGCCCGTGGCTCAGCTCTTCCTACGTGACATACCCCTGTTGCGGCCGCCCAGGCAGGCCGATCTGCTTCAGATTCTCTGGTGCCCGTACGAGCACGAACCGGATTACAAACCGGCGACCGCACTGTTCTGGCGGTCGGCCGCGGAGGTCGGTGACATCCTCGCCACACCACCGGAACCGTACGAGGCAGACTATCCGGGTTACGTGCCAGAACCGTGCCTGCTGGCACCAGAGGCGATCACCGAGTACCCCAACAGCCTGGATCTGAGCCCGGAGCTGCAGCGGATGCTGGAGAACCGGAACAGATGGCAGGCAGCCGGCGCCGACATGGACAGCTCCTACGCGGAGTATCCGCGCGACTTCTATTCCATTCATCTGGGCAACGCACCCGGCTGGAAGGTCGGCGGCTGGCCCCCTTGGGGCCGCACCGACCCGAACCCCCGGTACTGCGCTGTGTGCGAGGCGCAGATGGTCCCGCTACTGACGATCGCTTCCTGGGAGTGGGACGGCGGTGAAGGTCACAGCTGGGCGCCACAGGAAGACCAGGCCGCCGCCCTCGCTGGCTCCTACTACGCGGGCCGGGACCCCTCGCAGCCAACGAGGGTAGAAGTAGGCAGCACGGACAACATGCAGATCTACGTCTGCCCGACCTCCCCCGAACATCCACACACCGACCTGATCCAATGAACTGTCGGGCCTGTCACGCATACGTCGTTGGGCATGCCCAGGAAACCCGGTGTCCACTCCCGGGGATCAACCTCAGTCGGTGATCTCGCCCTCCAGAGCGGATTCCAGCAGCCGCTTGGTCAGCTGCTGCAGCAGCCCGCCCTCGCCGGTCGGCTGCAGGCCCCCGGCCTGGGCCCGGCTCACCGGCTCGTCGATCAGCTGGTCGTCCACGGCCCTCGCCGACACAGCCACTGCCGCCTCGCCGGCCTCGTCCTCGGCCACGTTCTCACTGGTCATCGATGCACCTTCCATGATCGGGAGTTACACCGAACGATTGGCTCTGTCCCACATTCGGTGGTGACTCCGCGTGGCGTTATCCGAGGAGGATGCGGCGGCGAAGCAGGGTGAAGCCTGCTGTCCGTGCATCTGGCGGGCAATCCGCTTGGTCTTGGTGCTGACGCCCTCGGTCGGGCCGTTGCTGTACGGGAGTGTGAGTGCGGCGATCACAGCGTCGCGGTCTCGCTCGAGACCGCGGGTGAAGGCGTGCGGATACGGCAGATCGGCCGCGCGGACCTGGGCGACCCGTTGGTCGGGTGCGTCGGCGTTTTCTGGCTGAGGCTTCAGGAGTGGGGCGAAGGTCCCGATGCGGGCTGCCAGTTGGGTCGACTCGGGGCAGGCGGCGGTGAGCCGGGCCAGGAGGTCGTGGTGCTCGGCCTTGAGGTTGTCGGGCCCGGTGAGGAGCATCCGGGCGAGTCCGCGTGCGGAGATATGGCTGCGGTCGGCGTCCGCGCGGCCTTGGTCGATGTACTTGTGCAGGAGGTTGAGGCAGCCCGTGAAGCCGAGGGCCTTGATCTCTCCGAAGAGGTGCTGGACGGGGACGGCGGGGTCGTCGGCCCGGCGTTTGCGCAGGTGCTCGCGGTATGGATCGACGAGGCTGGCGCGGTTTTTCGGGACGCGGAGCATCCGCTCGGGCGGGTCGGCTCGGGCACAGCGTTTGACGGTGTTAAGGGCCGGCTGCAGACGGCGGCCGCATTCGAGGAGACCCACGCCCTGGTCGAGGAGGTCGTGGATCTGGTGCCAGCGTTCCAGGGTGGTCCGTGCGCGGGGCCCGTCATACAGGGGCGCCTCCAGTACGCTGGCCCAGCAGGTGCTGTGCGCCTTGATCTCGCTCAGAGCGGCTTCGCGCAGGTTGTGCCACAAATGCCAGCGGTCACCGACCTGCACTGCATCGGGCAGAACGCGGCGGATGACCTCGGCGTAGGTCGCCGAGCCGTCACGGCACACGATCTCGACGCCCGGATGCTCGCGCGGCCAGGCTTCCAGGGTGTCAGCCGTGCGGTCGGGCAGCACGTCGATCCGCTCATGGGCCTCGGCGTCGATCACCACGGTGGCATAGCGGTGCCGCCGGCGCAGAGCGAAATCGTCGACGCCGATCACGCGGGGCACCCGTCCCGTGGGCAACGGGATCCGCAACAGGGCACGGAGAGCCGTGTGACGCGACAGACCTACCGCGAGTATCGCCAGTACGCGTGCCCCTGCCCGGCCCGCTAACTCCTTGACTACCGCCTTGACCTGCGCGGTCAGGCGGGTGGTGCGTCGCTGACAACGCTCCAGCACCCCGGACACTTGTTCGCGGAAGGTGTGACGGCAGCCGCGTGTGGGACGGACCAGACGCCGCACCCGTACGCGGACCACCACTCGTCGGCCGTCGGCCGTCGGCCGTCGACCGGTACGTCGGCCACTGCCCGCCAGTGATAACCGTGAACACGCCCCGACGACGCCCCGCGCACCGGGCAGGGCGCGGTCTCCTTCGGAGCCCGCGCCCTCACCACGATCCGCTCGCCCTCGTCGACCACATCCTCAATGACCAGCGGAGATATCCCCGAAAAGACCATCTGCGCAAGCTGGTTGACATCCATCACATGGATATCAACGACCCTTCACCACGCGGAGTCACCACCGAATGTGAGACAGAGCCGAACGATTTACAGTCCCGTTTCCCGCTCGACGCGGACGCGGTGCAACGGGTCAGGGGCGAATTCGAAAGTCATAGGGGTTCCCGTCGTTGTCCTTGCGTGGTCTCTGAACGCGGCGGGGAACCTCGGACCGCACCGCCGAAGCGGGGCCCCGGCCGGGGGCCGCGACGCCCGGCCGGCACCCGGTGGAGCATGCAGGTCGGGCCTCTCGCAATCCACTTCGGGCGCAATCCGTCGGAGGGTCACTGACCCCTTCCGCGGCCGTCGCGAGAAGTAGTGAAATCGATCATGAGGGGTGAGGTCGGCGATTCACCGGGCCCGACATGAAACCTGCCGGATGACGTCAGATCGACTGTGCTTCGACTCCCGGCACTAAGGTTTGTTCAGCTATTCCGCGATGCTCGCGATGAACGTGTGGATCTCGGCAGTGATGTTGCGCGTATCCTCGCCTGCCGCGTACACCGGGGTGGTCTCGAACTGCTATTCCCCTGAGGGTGCCCGGTCGCGGATTTCCCAGTTCGGGTGGGTGCATCCGCCGCGGCCCCGCCTCCTGCCAGGACGTTCACGTCGCAATTCCGTTGACGCTCGCCCGCTGCCACCGCACCGTCCGATCACACGGCGCAGGTCCGGCATGCGTGACCTCGTCGCATGCCGGACCGCTCCCATCGGAGGTGATCTCCGCTTACGGTGGTGCCGGAACTCAGTTCATCGTCTCGACCAAGTTTCTGGCCCAGGAGGACAAGTCGTCCGCGGAGTCACCACTCACGCTTGCGGAGTAGGTTTCCGAACCGACCCGGACTTTCAGAACCAGGTACTTGGACGCCAGAAGGTAGCGGCTCTTTGTCACCCTGGCGTCGCCGGCGAACACCTTTTGCACGAGCTCGCTCAGGTGTTCCGTGCGGACGTCGTCGAAAGTGAACTCGTCCAGCATGAGCCGTGCGCTGTCAGGGTGGTTGGCCGCCCCCATGACGAAGAGGTAGACCTCGTGACCGAGGATGCTTCCGCTCCAGTCCGCGACCCAGGCGCCTTCGTCCCACCGCTCGCTGAACGCGTCGTCTTCCACGCCGAGCGAACGGAGCCCGGATTCAAGTTCCACCACCGCGGCTGGCCTGTCAGGTCTTCCCGTCATGTGTCACAGCCACCTTCCGACTCTGAGATCCCAATGTCTCCTCTTGCCGAATTTCACCCGAAATACGGTCCGGGCGGCCTTGCGACCGAGTGTCTTCTTGAATCCGACGGCACTCCATCCAACACCCCGGTTCCGGCGGTTGAGGTACCCCTGCCGACCGCGATGGACATCGCCGAAGAACCTGCTCCGCTCACCGAAGTACCGGTTGTTGTTCCACCGGGCTCCACGCGCTCGGTACTGGGTGACTGCCTTTACATACTTCTTGTGCTTCCGGTACGACTTGTAGGCACGATATCCCGTCTTTGCGGCACGGTAGACCTTGCGGCAGTGCTTGTAGCAGCTCCATGCCGCCCGTGCTCCCCAGACGACGAGGGGCACCCAGCGGCCGGTCAGGTCGAATTTGTTGACCGGGTCGGCGTAGGTGTACTCGTAGGCGTTGGCGCTGCCGCCGTAGACCGGGTCGAGGGAGAGGAAGCGGCCGGTAGCGGGGTTGTAGAGGCGGGCGCCCATGAGGGTGAGGCCGGTGAGGGTTTCGGCGGAGCGTTGTTTGGCGCCGAGCCAGTTGTAACGGGTGGCCTCCTGTCCGGGGCGGGGATTGCCGTATTCGTCGTTGTCCAGGGCGACGGGCGCCTGGGATGTGTCGAGCGGGAGCTGGAGGGCGACGTCGCCGTGGATGGTGGTGAGTTGCAGGATCGTGTCGCCGGTCTTGCCGGTGGTGGCGGCCAGGTCGCCACCGGCGGAGTCGACGTTGCGGGTCAGGGCGCCGGTGGTGGTGTCCTCCACGATCCAGCGGGGGTTGTCGCCGTCGCCGTCGTAGTGGTTGGTCTTGGACGCGGTCTGGGTCCAGGTGGTGCCGCTGCCGGTCTCCACCGTCCAGGAGCGGAAGCGCAGGTTGGCGTCGAGCTGCCAGGTCTGTCGCTTGCCGTTCGCGGTCTGCTGGTGGGCGAGGTCGTTGGTGTAGTAACTGATGGTGCTGCCGGGCAGGGTAGTGGTGCGGCCGAAGGCGTCGTAGGTGTAGCCGGTGTTCACGAGGCGGTCGGCGCTGTCGTAGGTGTAGTCGGTGGTGGTGGCTCCGGTGGAGGTGCAGGCACTGCCCGAGTCCGCGGTGGCGGTGGTCAGTGTCTTGCGGTTGGAGCGCTGGTCGAAGGCGTAGGTGCGGCGGGTGCAGACCTCTCCGACGGTGTCGTCGACACTCGTGAGGCGGCCGGCCTTGTCGTAGGTGTACTTCTGCGCGGACCAGCCCTGGTGGCTGGTCACCTGGCCGTGAACGGACTCGGTGACGGTGTCGGTGTAGACGGTGGTGCCGTCACTGTCGCGGGTGTAGGCGCGTGTGGTGGTGGCGCCGGTGGGGTCCTCGGCGACGTTCAGGGTGTAGCCGCCGGGGAGTTTTTCGCTGGTGAGTGACCCGTCGGCGTCGTAGGCGGCGAAGAAGTCACCGGCGACGGAGTCGCTGGTCTTGGTCACCAGGCCGCGGGGTTCGTTCGTGTGGTCGTAGGTGTAGGTGGTCGTGGAGGGGACGGTGTCGCCGGTTTTGACCGGCCGGTCGAGCTTGTCGTATTCGGTGGTGGTCTTTCCTGCGTCGGCGTCGGTGTAGGAGATGAGCCGGCCGAGCTTGTCGTAGGCCTTGGTGATGGTGCCGCCGCTGGGGGAAGTCACCTTGGTGACCTGGCCGGTGACCGGATCGTACTCGGTGGTCACGTCGGGGACGGCTTGGCCGATGCCTCCGGTGACCATGGTCTTCACGGGGCGGCCGGCGTCGTCGTAGGTGGTGATGGTGGTGCGGGTCTGGCCGTTGGCCGTGTCGGTGACCGAGGAGAGCTGGCCGTAGTAGTCGTACTCGGTGGTGGTGTCGGGCAGATTGGCCGGGTTGGTGCCACCGCCAGTGATGGCGCCGGCCGGACCGGTCCAGCAGACCTGGTCGGCCCACTCGGGACGGCCCTTGCACCAGCCGGTGCCGTCGGCTGCCCAGTACTCGGTGATGCGGGTTGCGGCGTCACTGCCGGTGGAGCTGGGCAGTGACTGGGAGGTGACGCGGCCCTGGGTGTCGTAGCCGGTCGAGGTGGTCAGGTTCAGGCCGCCGGCGTCCTGGATGGTGAGGGTGGGCAGGCCCTTGGCCCAGTCGTACTGGGTCTCGGTGACGCGCTTGTCCCCCATGATCGAGTAGTAGTCGCGGACCCGGGCACCGGTGACTTCCAGGGTGACCTGGTCCTTGACGGTGGCGGTGCCGTTGGTGGGACGGCCTTCGTCGTACTCCTTGACCGCCCAGGTGCGGGCGGGTACGGAGGTGCCGGCCTCGACCAGGACGGTGGTGCCGTCCTTGAGGTCCTCGCTCAGGTCCACGCGGTGCAGCGGCCCGAGTTCCTCGAGTTCGCGGGTGCCGGTGTCGTTGTAGAGCGAGGTGGTCGACAGCAGCAGGGCCCGCTCGGACGCGGACCGGGAGATGATGCCCAGGTCGGTCAGGGCGTCCTTGTGGGCGTCCGTGGTACCGAGCGCGAGTTCGCGGTTGCCGGCGCTCAGTTCACGGACGGTGTTGCCGAATCGGTCGTACTCGGTGGTGGTGATGGACTTGCCCGGCTCCGCGGTGTTGACCTCGCGGCCGGAGGCGTCGAGGTAGTGGACGGTCGCCCGGCCGTAACCGGCGGAGGTGAGGTCATTGCCGTCGTGGGACTCCGGGACGGCGTCGGCCGGGAAGACGGCGGTGGCATCGCTGGGGGTGTCGAGCTGACCCCAGACGGCGGTGTCGGAGGCGCCCATCTGGTGCGGGGCCCTGGTACCGGACAGCGGAACGCCGTAGACGATGCTGGTGGTCGCCTCGCCCTCCACCGTGTCCACGGTGCCCTGCCGCAGAGCGGGCCGGGAGACCTTCAGGAGCATCCCGTCACCGGGAGCGGTGCCGCTGCCAGCGTTGCCGTAGGTGAAGGTGTAGGGCAGCTCGCCGGGCGGCTCCATCCAGGTGATGCGGCCCTCGTGGTAGGCGTACTGGGTTTCGGTCTGCTGCCCGGTGCGCGGGTCCCAGGACTGCCGCAGCCGGCCCATCGAGTCGTAGCGGTAGGCGGCCGCGGCGGTTGCACTGGCCGCGGTGGCCCCGGACTCGGTGGCCCACAGCCGGATCTGCTTGACCTGGCCGGCGAAGTCGCCGAACTGGGCGTCGGTTTCCGTGCCGGTGGCCGTGGTGGCCGTGGCGTAGACGAACTCCAGCACCCGACAGCCCTTGGCCGACGGGGTGGCCTCGCAGGCCGCCGCTGTGGCCGCCGAGGTCGGAGCGATGAGCCGCTTGGGGCGGGCCAGCGTCTTGCCGTCCACGGTCACCGTCTCCGAGACCACCGTGGTGGTGGAGTGCGACAGCCCTTCCTGCAGGGTGCTGGAGACCTGCCAGGTCGTGGCGGCAGCGGCGGGCTTGGTGAAGGTGGTGACGATGCCGTCGAGGTCCGACAGAGTGAAGGAGCCGCTGGTGCCTCCCTTGAGGACGAGGTCCTCGGCTCCCGGCTCACTCACCCAGGCGGTCTTTGCGGCGTTGGCCGTGAAGTGGACCGTGTCGCCCTCTTCCATCACGAGGTCGACGGCGGTGTCGGAGACCTTACGAATGTGGCTGTAGTCGCTCTCGGTTTCCTCCGCGATCGTTCCGGCGACCCACTCCTTGCCGAAGATGGCGGCTTGGCCTTCCTGCTTGGCGCCCTGGTCGGGGGTGCGGGAGGAAGCCGTGCGGGTCACCGACATGCCGAAGAACGACGCGTCGGTCTCGGAGAGGGTGTAGTCACCGGTGAGCAGGTTCAGCGAACCGGGACCGACCTCGGTGGCGGCCGCGCCGTCGGCGTTGCGGTCCACGACCACGGTCAGCGGAGCGGTGCTCGAGGAAGCAGAATCCGGACCGGTGAAGTCGGCTTTGATCTGGACGGTCCCGTCCGGGGACACGGTGTTGGTGGTGTTCCACACCAGCGGCGCGTTCTTGCCGTTCGTCAGCGCGACCGGCCAGGCGGTGAGCGCGGTCCCGCCCGCGGTGACGTCACCGGCCGGGATCCTTACCCAGGCGTCGGCCTCCGAACGGCGCCAGGAGAAGGAGACCTGGTCGTATTTTCCGGCCTCGGCCTCGGCGACCAGCGGCAGTCGGCGTGCGGTGCGCTCGCCCTCGGACGGCTGGAGGAACCCGCCCGAGCCGGCGTGGAAGATGTACTCCAGCGCCTCGGACTTGTTGTCGGCCTTGTCCACCGAGCGGACCTGCAGCGTGTGGGTGCCGTTCTTCGGGGGAGCGACGCTGATGTTCTTGGCCGTCGAGGTGCCTCCGGTGGTGACCTTGGTCCAGGTCACTCCGTCCAGTGACCACTCCAGCCAGTTGTGGTCGGCTGTCGGCGGGGTGACGGTGAACGTCCCGGCCTGGCCGGCGCCCTTGACCCACTGGCCGGACGGGTAGTCCGTCGAGGTGATCTTCGTCGGGGCGGACGGGGCGGAGGTGTCGACGGTGAATGTCTTCCACGCCGACCAGCCGGTGTTGTAGTGCGTGCCGTCGTATGGGCTGGTGCGGAACTTGTACGTCTTGCCGTTGGCCAGTACCCCGGACGGAACCGTCACCGAGGCAGCTGAGCCGGAAGCCACGAACTTGGAGACCATGTTGGTCCCGACCTGCGTGGTGCCGGTGGAGTCATACACCTGGAAGGTGCCGTTGACCTTGTCGCCGTCGGCGTCGACGAAGGTGTCCCGCAGCGTCGGTGTGGTCGTGTTCACCTGGTATGCGCCGCTGTAGGAGAAGAACGGCGGTCCGGCTTCCTGCTTGGTGCCAATCTTGGGCCGGAAGTTGTACTTCACCACCAGCTTCGGCGGGTTGGAGGCGGCGTTGGCGGAGTTGACCCGCTTCCACTGTGCGACCACCGACTCGCTGGAAGCCTGCAGGCCCATGTGGCCGCGGCTGGTCTTGGCCGACGCCCACTCCTGCACCAGTGACGTCACATCCGCGTTGATCCAGCCGTCGGGCTGCGTCGAGCAGGCAGTGTTGCCGCGGGTCTCGTCCGAGGTGGCTTTCTTCGCGGTCATCGTGGGGCGGTTGGCCCACCGGCTGGAGGTCGAGGCCGCCCCAGAAGACCACACCTCCCACGGGTAGAGCTTGCAGTCGGTATTGCCGGAGTGGAAGTTCCACAGGGACAGCTTGGCACTGGAGACCAGCGCGTCCTGCAGGCCCGCGGTGTTCCAGGTGATGAAGGACTGCGCGGTGCGTGGCGTGCCGTTGCTGTTCGTGGTGCCGGGGCTGCCGAAGTCCAGCTCGGTGTCGGTGGACAGGTCGACGGTCTCGCCCTGCTGCACGTAGGTGTCGAAGACGTTTGACAGGGACGACGTCGACGGGTCGATGGTGACCGGGTACTTCGTCTCCGGATCCGTCAGGAACTTCGCGTCCGGGGTGACGACCAGGTCCACGCCGTCCTTGGTTTTGACGACCTTCATGGCGACCCTGGCCCGGTTGGTGTGCTCACCGGAGCGCTTGTCGACGCTTGTATCCCACATCATTGGCGCGGGCATGACAGCCCGCTTCCTGCTCTTCTTGTCAGTGAAGAGCACACTGCCGTCCTTGAGCTGCTTGGCCCTTAGCCCTTTGGCTCTGAGTGGCAGCGTGTAGGAGTAGCCGTCCGTGCTGGGGCGCTGCTTGAGCTCGACGTACTGCTCGAACCCGGTACGGGTCGCTTCCACCACGACGTCGGCACCGGGCACAGCGTTGGTGTACTCCGCCCGAGTGCCGTCCAGCTTCGGCTTGGGCAGACCGCCCTTCCACTGCAGTGTGATCTGCTCGTCGCCCTCGCCCAGCGTTACCAGATCGACAGCCTTGGCCTGCTGTGCCGCCTTCAGCGACTTCGCCGGCGTACCTGTCCGGCCCGCCAGCCGCAGCTTGTCGGGATGGGCCACGGGGGCCACCCCGTCGTCCGAGGCGCGCAGATCCACGTCGACATTGACCCAGGTGCTGTCCCGCTTGAAACGGACCGGACCTGCCGACAGCTCCGTGGTCAGACTGCCGTTCTTGTTCACCCACGTCGTCGAGGTCTCCGTGCGCTCGCTCAGCGCCTCCACCCGCCGGCCTGACAAGCGGGCCGCGACCTTGGCTGACGCAATGTCCGACGCGGCTGACACCCCCTTGGCCTTGCCTTCCCTCCCCGAGCGGTCCGCATCGGCCGGAGCGGCCGCCGTAGCCGCCCCCTCCAGCACCGTCACCGACAGGAGAACAGCAAGCCCGCCTGATATCCAGCGCAGACTCCTACTTTTCTCACGCCACACCCACCCTCTCTCTTCAGGAGAAGGCATTGCCGCTTCAGGTCTCACGAGCCCATTCCCATCTTTCATCTGTAAGGGAAACGTGAACGACTCGAAAAGTAACCAGGGACACAAGATCACCAAAAGTGCAACTTGGACATCCCCTTACTCTTTTATGTGCGTGACCTTGATCACAGTACGTAATGTAACAAATACGGAAGGGGTCCCTCCGCTGAATTGAATCAGCCAACACGAAAAGAACAGGCCAGCAGGATTGACTGAAAAGCGCACCTCTTCATGCCTATCGCGAGCACCACCCTCAATCGGCCCCAACGACGACATCGCACCGAACGTGCACCCAGAGGTAAGCTCCCTGCGCAAACACTCCCACCAGCGACTTCACCATCGCGCCACCCTCTAATTCCCCCCAGTCTGCAATCAATAAAGACATCACCAGAAAGGAATCCATGTGAGCCCGCGCATGCCACTTATCTGCACCTATGTCTTTGCTGCGCTAACTTGTGCTGCAACACTTTTCACGCTTGTGAAGTACGGCACACGGATGGCCTTCAATTTTACCGTTCCCATACTCGGATCAGTCATTGCAATATGTCTCACCCGCCACGGAACGCGCGTTCCCGTACGAAGAGCCGAGAGCGCTAGACCTGCCGCCCCCTCTCGGGAATTTTCCGCAATTTGCACAGATGGAGAAACTCGCTCCGAAGGTGCCGATGAATCACATTTGAAATCCCGCACTGCCACGATTATTCAATGAGTCCTTTCCTTTTTAACCTCGATCTTGCGTGAGGGTCCGCCGACGGAGTCGGTGGGCCTTTTCGCTTTCCGGGACGGATGGTGAGCAGGCCGGTGGTCCGACTGTCGTGTCGGGTGGGCGCCGGGTTCCACTGCCCGGGGTGGGTGAGGCGGAGGATTCTGCGCCGGCCGGTGGTGGCGCGCTGGGCGGCCGCGGAGAACAGGCGGAACCGCAGGCGGTGGGGTTTCCAGAGCCGTGCCTTGCCGGTGAGGGCGAGCATGGGCATCCAGGCCGGCAGGTCGAGGGCGATCTGGACGATCTCCAGCCAGACCTTGTTCTGTGCGGTGTGGTTGAGGGGCAGGTTGCGCAGGCCGGTGGCCCGGGCGGCCCGGGCAGTCCCGGTCCCCGCCACCGGAGCGGCCTTCTTCCTGGGCGGGGTCGCCCTGTACCGCCGCTCCCGCCCAGGGGCGGGCGCACAGGCCTGAGACCTGTGGCCAGAGGCATGGGGTGCGAAGCCCGAGGCCTGAGGTTCGGGGCAGATACCGGCGGGACACCGCCCGTCGGCGGCGACGCCCCGCGCCCCGTCAGCCGCCCGCGCCATGGAACCTGTGGTGCAGTTCCCGTACAGCCTCCGTCAGCCCGGGGACGGGCCCGTCCACGCTCACGCCGGGGGCGATCTCGTTCACGGGCAGTGTCCGCACCGGCGGCGCGGGCATGCCCAGTTCGGCGAGCCAGGAGCCCAGTTGGGCGGAGGAGGCGACGTACACGATCCGGCCGAGGCCCACCCAGGCGTGTGCGGCGGCGCACATCGGGCAGTGTTCGCCGGAGGTGTACACGGTGGCGGAGGCCCGCTCCCCGGGTGTCATCCGGGCCGCCGCCCAGCGCGCCAGTTCGAACTCGGGGTGCCGGGTGCGGTCCCCGGAGGCCACCCGGTTGCGGTCCTCGGCGAGGACGGTGCCGTCGCCGGCCACCAGGACCGAACCGAACGGCTCGTCCCCGGCCTCCAGTGCCTCGCCGGCCAGCTCCACGCAGCGGCGCAGATAGGGCAGTTCCGTGTCCTTCACGACCATGGCGTGGCCTCTCTCACCGGGAGCAGATCGGCGGCCACCTTATGCACGGGCGTCGTGCGGACGCGATGCCCTCTCGTTGCCCGGGAGTCCGGCCGGGCCCGTGCCCGGGTGCCGTATGGAAACGTCACCGCGACGACCCGTTCGCGTACGTTCCGTAGCAGCGTCCCGCACTCCGCCCGCACGGGCGGCCCGGGCCTCGCGCGCCTGTTTCCAGGGGGCACGCGAACGGGTCCGGTGGCCGCACCCTCGTGGTGCCTCCCACCGGACCCGTTCCGGACCCGACGGCTCCCTTCCCGGGATGCCCTGAGGGGATCCCGGCCTGTCGTGCGGATCATGCCGGGCTCGCGGGGTCCGGCACCGGACCCCGTTCCCTGATCCAGCGGCCCGGTCCGGACGAAGGACCCTAGGTCCTCGGGGTGCTCCTGGACGCCGTGGCGACGCACATGAGGCCGAGCGCCAGGGTCAGGACGCCGATGATGATGTTGTTCCAGATGACGCCCGCGTCCGGATCGGTGCCGACGATCCATGGTGAGACGACCATCCACACACCGAGGGCGCACATGGCTCCGCTGAGGCCGTACATGCGCGCCGGCGCGGCGGTGAAGCCGAGGGCGAGCAGGCCGATCGCGATGCCGACAATCAGGTTGTGGGGCACGAGCGCGGGCTGGCTCGTCGTGTAGTGGAGTATCCAGGGGGACACCGCGCAGTAGAGGCCGAGCAGGAACACCGGTCCGTCCACCAGGACCACATCACGACCGCCGAGCATACGGTCGTACCGTGCCTGCATTTCCGGAGCATCGGGGTGGCCCGCGATGTCATCACGGGGATGCGAGACGTTGGCCATGAGTCGTCTCCTTCGACTGACAGGCCTCACCGCTTCTGGGGTGGTATGCGGCAAGCGCCACGTAGGGTCATTCTGCGCTTATTTTCCCTTTATGTGTAGAGATTGATGCCTGCGGTTGCCGAACGCGCCTTCCGGCCGATGTGTGCGGCGTGCGTGGCGTGCGTGGCGGGTTCGGCGGGCGCTTCCGGGGCGGGGCGGCGGGGCCGGTTCGTCCGGCCGGCCTACACCCTTGACTGGTACATACCAATGCGGTTGAGTGTGCCCGACACCCCCCACCACGGCCGCCCCCACCCCGTGACCGGCTCCGCCGGTGCGTGCGGCGAGACCCCGCTCAGGCATGTCGCCGCCCGGGAACGGCCGTGTCCCGCAAAGGAGTTGATCCCTTGACGAGACGCCGCATCTCCTCCGTCCTGGCCGCCGTCGTCATCGCCGCCGGCGTACCCGTGCTGCTCCCCGCCGCGACCGCTTCGGCCGCTCCCGCCGCGGCGGCCGCCGCGTGTTCCAGCTATCCGAACTGGGTGGCCGGGCAGTGGTACAACGCCGGTGACATCGTTCGCTACACCGACGGCCGGGCCTACATCGCCGAGCACGGCAACCCGGGCTACGACCCCGTCATCAGCACCTGGTACTGGGAGCCGTACTCCTGCGACAACGGCCCCGGAACGCCGGTCGGCAACTTCGTCGTGACCGAGGCGCAGTTCAACCAGATGTTCCCGAACAGGAACCCCTTCTACACCTACAGCGGTCTCACCGCCGCCCTGAGCGCCTACCCCGGCTTCGCCAACACGGGCAGCGACGCGGTGAAGAAGCAGGAGGCCGCCGCCTTCCTCGCCAACGCCAGCCACGAAACCGGCGGTCTGGTCCACGTGGTGGAGCAGAACACCGCCAACTACCCGCACTACTGCGACTGGAACCGGCCCTACGGCTGCCCGGCCGGCCAGGCCGCCTACTACGGTCGCGGGCCGATCCAGCTGAGCTGGAACTTCAACTACAAGGCCGCGGGCGACGCGTTGGGCCTCGACCTGCTGGGCAACCCCTGGCTGGTGCAGAACGACTCCTCCGTGGCCTGGAAGACGGCCCTGTGGTACTGGAACACCCAGACCGGTCCCGGCTCCATGACCCCGCACAACGCCATGGTCAACCAGGCCGGCTTCGGCCAGACGATCCGCAGCATCAACGGCTCCCTGGAGTGCGACGGCCGCAACCCCGCACAGGTGCAGAGCAGGGTGACCAAGTACCAGCAGTTCACCCAGATCCTCGGGACGTCACCCGGTGGCAACCTGTACTGCTGACGCAGGACGGGCGGGCATGATGTCATGCCCCTGACTATCTGTGACCCGGCCCCGTGCCGTCCGCGTTCCCCCGCGTACGTGGACGGCACACGGCCGTCCTCCGGAACGAAGGGCACCCGTCATGCGCACCCCCCACGCCCTGCTCGCCACGACCGTCACGACGACCGCGCTGGTCGCGGCGGTCGTGGCACCCACCCCCGCCGCCGGGGCCGACGCGGTACCCGCGCCCGGCACCTTCTACGTACAGAGCGCCGCCACAGGGCTCAACGCCGCCGGCAACGCCGGAGCCGTCGAACAGCACCGGCCCCGTGGCGACGAGGACCACCAGCAGTGGAACCTGAGGGCGAACGGCACCACCCACCTCCTGGAGAACACGGACACCCCGGGCACCTGCCTCGGCCGCGTCGGCGACCAGGCCAGGACAGTCCCCTGCACCGGCGGGGACGCGGCCTGGGCCGTCGTCCCCGCCGGTGCCGACCGGTACACGCTCACCGCCCCCGGCACCGACCGGCGCCTCGCGGTCGCCCCCAGACCCTCCGGCGCCAACCACCCCGCCCGACTCGCCGTCGCCGAAGGTTCCCCGGACCTCGCCCAGTGGTATCTGACTCCGGTCTCTCCCGTGACCCGGCCCATGCCGCCCCAGGGCGGCCGCACCCTGGACCAGGTCACCTTCCTCACCTCGCACAACGCCTACGCCAACGGAGTCGACGGCGGCTTCGCCCCGCCCTTCGTCAACCTCTTCCCCAACCAGACGCGCGGCATCGAGCGCCAACTCGCCGACGGAGTACGCGGATTCATGCTGGACATCCACCAGACCCCGGACGGCGCGATCCTCTGCCACAACAGCTGCACCCTGGTCAGCAGGCCCGTCGCGCTCTGGGTCGACCTCCAGCGCATGGTCGACTTCCTCGAGGCCCATCCCGACCAGGTCGTCACCGTGTTCCTGGAGGACTACGTCGACCCGGGCGTGCTGCGTGCCGAACTCGCCCGCGTCAACGGCCTGTCGGACATGCTCTACCGTCCGGACCGCACCGGAGTGCGGGAGAACGGCTGGCCGACGATGGCGGACCTGGCCGCAGCCGGAAAGCGCCTGCTGATCTTCAGCGACCACAGCCGCTCCGCCGACCAGTCCGCCGGGCTGACCCGGGACAGCTTCGGCGTCATGTACCAGCGTGAGTGGACCGTCGAGAACCACTGGTCCATGGGCTCGGGCGTCGGCGCCTCCGACTGGTCCTGCTTCAGCCGCTGGTACGACGCCGGTACCAATGTCCCGCTCACCCGCACCGAGCCGGGGTTCCGTCCCCTGTTCGTCATGAACCACTTCCGGGACGCTCCGATCGCCGGCACGGCCGGCACGGACAACGGCAAGCTCGCCGACCGCGCCCGCAGGTTCTGCCAGCCCGCCGCCCGCAAGAAGCCCAACTTCCTCGCCGTGGACCGCTACGACCTCGGCAACCCGGCGGCCGCCGTCGACGCCCTCAACACGTACGTGTATCCGTAACCCGGTGCGGGACAAGGAGGGCCGATACGGGTCCGGCGCCGCGACGCCCCTTACGCCAGCCAGATTCCGTCCCGCATGAGATGCCGCTCCGGTAGTTCGTGTTCCTCGCACCAGGCCTGCACTGCCCGGGGGCGTACCCGGAAGAACGCGCAGTCGGGCCGGTCCACGCGCGGATCCCAGCCGGTCTTCTGCCGGAACGCCTCCGCCGCCACCGACGGCACCTCCCGCGCGTCGTACGTCTCCACCCCGCCGTCGATCAGGACGACGTCCCGCGTATCGCCGAACGCCAGCCGGGTCCGGCCGACCTCCCGCAGATTGCGGCCGGTGGGGTTGGCCGTCCGGGTCGCCAGCCAGACGGCCTCGCCGTCCCACGCGAACCACAGCGGCACCAGACAGGGCAGTCCCTCGGTGTCCGCCGAGGCCACCCAGATGTCCGTCTCCCGCTCCAGGCGGTCCAGGACATCCCTTCTGCGCTGCTCCCGACTCCGCTGCGGTGGCCCGGTGATCTCCATCCGCGGACGGTAGCCGAGCGACCTGCCCGGACGCCTCGGGCTGCCGTCGTAGGTCCTCGGGCCCAGGGCCGGGGCGTTGCCGGGAGCGGGACTGGCGCACGTCGACGTTTTACGTATAACCTCTGCCGGTCGATCCCATCCCCCGCACTTTTGGAGAGGTCCCGATGAGGCGTGTCGCCCTGGTCACCCTCGTCGTCGACGACTACGACGAGGCCATCCGCTTCTACACCGAGGCCCTCGGATTCCGCCTGGCCGAGGACATCCCCCGGCCCGACGGCTCCCGCTGGGTCGTCGTCGAACCGGATGCGGGGACCACCGGTACCGGCCTGCTGCTCGCCCGCGCCAAGGGCGACGACCAGCGCGCCCGGACCGGTGACCAGACCGGTGGGCGCGTCGGTTTCTTCCTGCACACCGACGACTTCGCCCGCGACCACGCCCGGATGACGGCCTCGGGCGTGACCTTCCTGGAAAGGCCGCGCCACGAGCCGTACGGCACGGTCGCCGTCTTCCAGGACCTCTACGGCAACCGCTGGGACCTGCTCCAGCCCGCCGACTGACCCCGCACGCAGGCAGCGGCACCGCACCGATGCCGCCCTCCGCTCCGCCACAGACCCCACCACCGACACCGAACCGCCGAGGAACGTCCGCCCATGACCGCGCCCCGCATCACCCCCGACACCGACACCCTCCGCCGGCTGCCCAAGGCCGTGCTGCACGACCACCTCGACGGCGGGCTGCGTCCCGCCACCGTGGTGGAACTCGCGGACACGGTCGGCCACACCCTGCCCACCACCGACCCCGACGAACTCGCCGCCTGGTACGTCGAGGCCGCCGGCTCCGGTGACCTGGTGCGTTACATAGCCACCTTCGAGCACACCCTCGCCGTCATGCAGACCCGCGAGGGACTGCTGCGCACCGCCGAGGAGTACGTGCTCGACCTCGCCGCCGACGGCGTCGTCTACGGCGAGGTCCGCTACGCCCCCGAGCTGATGACGAAGGGCGGACTGACCCTGCCCGAGGTGGTCGAGGCCGTGCAGGAGGGCCTCGCGGCCGGCATGGCCAGGGCCGCCGCGGCAGGGACACCGGTGCGGGTCGGGACGCTGCTGTGCGGCATGCGGATGTTCGACCGGACGCGGGAGATCGCCGACCTGGTGGTGGCGTTCCGGGACGCCGGGGTCGTCGGCTTCGACATCGCCGGCGCCGAGGACGGCTTCCCCGCCGCCGATCACCTGGACGCCTTCGAGTACCTGCGCCGCGAGAACGTGCCCTTCACCATCCACGCCGGCGAGGCCCACGGCCTGCCCAGCATCCACCAGGCCGTCCAGCGGTGCGGCGCCCAGCGCATCGGTCACGGCGTGCGGATCACCGAGGACATCGTCGACGGCAAGCTCGGCCGGCTCGCGGGCTGGGTCCGCGACCGCCGGATCGCGCTGGAGATGTGCCCCACCTCCAACCTCCAGACCGGCGCCGCCGGTTCGATCGCCACGCACCCCGTCACCACGCTGAAGGACCTCGGCTTCCGGGTCACCCTCAACACCGACAACCGGCTCGTCTCCGGCACCACCATGACCCGTGAGATGTCCCTGCTGGTCGAGCAGGCCGGCTGGACCCTCGAGGACCTGCGGACCGTCACGGTCAACGCCGTCAAGAGCGCGTTCCTCCCGTTCGACGAGCGCAAGGCCCTGCTCGAAGACGTGGTCCTGCCCGGCTACGACTCCGTACGCTGAAGCAGCCCCCGTACGTAGGCGGCCTGTCCGGCGTGCTGGAGATCGTCGGACAGGACGCTGACCAGGCGTACCCCCAGGCTCACCGGCGGATCCCAGCGCTCGTCCACGACCCGCGCCAGGTCCTCGGCGGCCAGTGCGCGCAGGGCGTCCAGCGTCTGCCCGTGCACCGCGTCGTAGTAGCCGGTCAGCAGGTCGCCCGAGTCGACCCGTACCCCGGCGGCCTGCTCCGGGGTGTGGCCGTATCCGGTGTCGTGGCGGGGCAGACCGAGCGCGAACCGCCTCTCGAAGTTCTGCGCGAGCCACACCTGGTCGAGCCCGAAGGCGTCCGCGACATGGTCGTCCTGGACCCGGGTGAGGTGCCAGACCAGCCAGGCGACGGAGTTGGCGCCCTGGGCCGGAGGGGTGTTCAGGGCGTCGGGGCCGAGTCCGGCCACGGCGGCGTGTACCTCTTCGCGGATGCGGCCGTAGCCCTCGATGAGGATGTCCTTGGCAAGCATGGGACCACCCTCGCGCATCCCGCCCCGACACGCCCTGTTCTCCGCAGTCCGCGCCCCGCCGACCGTACGCGTACGCGCCCGGCGGACCCGACCCGTACGCGCGCACCGCCCTTCCGCCCGCACCGGTCGTCCCTACGTCTCCCCGCTGTCCAGCAGGGCCATCAGCGCCCGCGCCGCAGGGCTGGTGGCCTCCTCCGCCGGGACCAGCACCACGCTCTCGTACACCGACTCACCGGTGTCCTTCAGCGGCAGCGCGGTCAGTGCCGCGCGCTTGTGCCGGAAGTGCTGGGGGACGACGGCGATGCCGAGGTTCTCGTCGACCAGGTCCAGCAGGCTGTGCACGTCGTTCACCTCCAACGCGACCGTGCGCCGTACGCCCGCGGCGGTGAACGCCGTGTCGGTGGCACGGCGCGGGCCCCAGTCGGGATGGAAGTCCACGAACACCTCACCGCCCAGATCGTGCGGGGTCAGCGGCGCCCCGGCCCGCGCCAGCCGGTGATCGGGATGGCAGAGCACGGTCATCGGCTCACTGGTGAGCGCCACCGACCGCAACTGGTCGGGGTCGGCTTGGGTCCGGTAGGCGAAGGCCAGGTCGAGGCGGCCCGCCGCGACCTCCTCCGCCAGCGCCGCCGAGCCCCACTGCCGCAGCCGGATCTCCACGTTCGGATGGCGCCGCCGGAAATCGGCCAGCAGATCCGCCAGATCCACCCCGGCGATGCACTGCTCGGCGCCCAGGGCGAGCGTGCCGCGCAGCACCCCCTGCACCGCGGCCACCGCCTCGTGCGCCGCCCGTACCTGTGCCAGGATCCGCTCGGCCTCCACCAGCAGCGCCCGCCCGGCCTCCGTGAGCGTCACCCGCCGGGTGGTCCGTACGAACAACGGTGTCCGCAGCTCGCGCTCCAGGGAGCGGATCGAGGCCGACAGGCCCGACTGGGAGACCAGCAGCCGCTCCGCCGCCCGGGTGAAGTGCTGGTCCTCGGCGACGGCGACAAAGTGCTGAAGGTGACGCAGTTCCATGATTGAGAAGCGTATCCGCTGAATTCCATCGGATTCTTCTGTTGGACCGCTGCCCGCGGACCACGGCAGAGTGGAACCCCGGTTCTGGTTCCGGTTCTGGGGCCACGGAGCCGGACACCCGTGCCGCCCACCTGTGTGCCAACCCTCTGGAGTCGCGTTGTACACCCCACACCCCGGCCGTTACGCGGACCTGCCCTACCGGCGCACCGGACGCAGCGGCCTGAAGCTTCCCGCGCTCTCGCTCGGCCTGTGGCACAACTTCGGTCCCGACCGCCCCGCCGAGACCCAGCGCGCCATCCTGCGCCGCGCCTTCGACCTGGGCGTCACCCACTTCGACCTCGCCAACAACTACGGCCCGCCCCCCGGCGCCGCCGAGTCGGCCCTCGGCGAGGCCCTGCGCGCGGACTTCGCGCCGTACCGCGACGAGCTGGTGATCTCCACCAAGGCCGGCTACCTGATGTGGCCCGGTCCGTACGGCGAATGGGGCTCGCGCAAGTACCTGCTGTCCTCGCTGGACCAGAGCCTCGACCGGATGGGCCTCGACTACGTCGACATCTTCTACTCGCACCGCTTCGACCCCGACACTCCGCTGGAGGAGACGATGGGGGCCCTGCACTCGGCGGTGCAGCAGGGCAAGGCGCTGTACGTCGGCGTGTCCAACTACTCCGCGGAGCAGACCCGCGAGGCCGCCCGCATCCTCGACGGGCTGGGCACCCCGCTGCTGATCCATCAGCCCCGCTACTCGATGCTCGACCGGCGCCCGGAGGACGAGGGCCTGCTGGACGCCCTGGACGAGCTCCAGGTCGGTTCCATCGCCTATTCCCCGCTGGAACAGGGTCTGCTGACCGCCCGCTACCTCGACGGCATTCCCGAGGACTCCCGCGCCGCGAGCGACAGCCCGTTCCTGAACACCGACGCCGTCACCGGTGAGCTGGTGGAACGGCTGCGCACGCTGAACGTGATCGCCGAGTCCCGCGGCCAGACCCTCGCGCAGATGGCGCTCGCCTGGGTGCTGCGCGGCGGACGCGTGACCTCGGCCCTGGTCGGGGCGAGCAGCCCGCGACAGCTGGAGGACAGCGTGGCGGCCACCCGCAACCTCGACTTCGACGCGGACGAACTGGCCCGCATCGACGCCGTCGTCAAGCAGTAGGACCGGCCTTCGGGCCCGCCCTTCCCGGCCGCGCCGTCGACGTCGTGACGGCGCGGCCGGCGCCGTGTCAGGTCCGCCCCCTGCCGTGCACCGCAAACACACCATTCCGGCCGGAAGAAGGGGCGAATATGCCAGGAGAGTGGCCGGAAAGGGATGGTGACAGTGATTCGGCGGTGAACATACTCGACAACGAGAGCGCTTCACCCCGCGCGACGGCGCCCTCACACACAGCGCGCGACCCGCCGGAGAGCCGGCCCGGTCGGCCGACGGGCAACGCAACCGGGGGAGGGAATCGTGCACGACGAGTTCCTGTGCCACGTCACGGCGTACGGGGTATGCGACGGCCGCCGCATCGGTGTACCCCTCGGCACCTACCGCGCCCCCACCCTGGCCCTCGCCCTGTGGTGGCTGCGCGACCGCGCCTCCTGGATCGCCGAGCGGCTCGACCCGCAGCCCGAGGCCGAACACTTACCCCCGGGCGCGCTCGTCCCCGTCGCCGACGGCGTGCCCGACGTACCCGCCGTGCTGCGTGCCTGGTGCGGCGACGTCGCCCGACAGGAGGAAATGGCCGAGGCCCTGGCCGCCGGACAGATGGTGCGCCTCGCCACCGGCGACGACACCACCGAGTACGAGCTCCTGGCCGAATCCGTGGACGCCCTGCGGATGCAGCGCGCGGCCCCGGTGCTGGGCGTCCCCGTCGCCTGACCGCCCCCCGCCTCGCTCCCACCCGCCATGTCAGGCACTCGAACGGACCAATCGGTAGAATCCAGGCATGGTCGAGCGGCCGGTCGCACCGGAGCTCCTCGTGGAGACCGACAGCGGCTCCACCCTGATGAGCCCGGGCCGCGACTACCACGTCGGACGCGACCCGTTGAGCGACATCGTCATGGACGACGCCCGGGTCTCCTGGCATCACGCGGTGCTCCACCCCGAGGACGGCCACTGGATCCTCGAGGACGAGCGCAGTACCAACGGCACCTACACCGACGGCCACCGCGTACACGTGAGGGACGTCGGAGCAGGCAGCGTCATCCGCTTCGGCAGCCCCCAGGACGGACCGAGCGCCGTCCTGACCGACCGGCCGCCGCCCGCTCCCGAGCGCCTCTCCGCCGTGTCGAGCCCCGCCCTGACCGGCACCTACCGGAGGCCCACCACCGTACGGCCGCTGCCCACCCGCACCGTCAGCATCGGCCGCGCGGCCGACAACGACCTGGTCATCGCCGACCTCGTGGTCTCCCGCCGGCACGCCGAACTGCGGGCGCTGCCCGACGGGACGTACGAGATCGCCGACCTCGGCAGCCACAACGGCACCTATCTCAACGGCACGCCCGTCACCAGCGCCCCGGTCGGCCCCGGTGACATCGTCGGCATCGGCCACTTCGCGCTCTGCCTCGTCGGCGACGAACTCCAGGAGTACGTCGACACCGGCGAGATCTCCCTCGACGTGCAGGACCTCACCGTCACCGTGGACCGCGGCCGCAAGACCCTGCTCGACCACGTGTCGTTCCCGGTGGGGGAGAAGTGCCTGCTCGCCGTGGTCGGCCCGAGCGGCGCGGGCAAGTCCACCCTGCTGGGCGCCCTCACCGGACAGCGCCCCGCCGACCACGGCACCGTCCTCTACGACGGCCGGGACCTCTACCGCGACTACGCCGAACTGCGCCAGCGCATCGGCCTCGTCCCGCAGGACGACATCCTGCACGCCCAGCTCACCGTCCGCAGCGCCCTGTCCTACGCCGCCGAACTGCGCTTCCCGCAGGACACCGCCAAGGCCGAACGCCGTGCCCGGGTCGACGAGGTCATCCGCGAGCTCGGCCTGGAACAGCGGGCGAAGCAGCCCGTGCACGACCTCTCGGGCGGCCAGCGCAAACGCGTCAGCGTGGCCCTGGAACTCCTCACCAAGCCGTCCCTGCTGTTCCTCGACGAGCCGACCTCCGGTCTGGACCCGGGGATGGACCGCTCGGTGATGCACATGCTGCGCGCACTGGCCGACGACGGCCGCACCGTCATCGTCGTCACCCACAGCGTGCTCAGCCTGGACGTGTGCGACCGGCTCCTGATGCTCGCCCCCAAAGGGCGCGTCGCCTACTACGGGCCGCCCGAGGGCGCCCTCGCGTTCTTCGGGTTCGAACAGTGGCCGGAGGCCTTCGAGGCCTTCGAACGCGACCAGGACCGCGACTGGGCGGGTGCCTACCGCGACTCGCCCTTCCACGGCCGGTACATCGCCGACGCCACCGCCCAGC
Organism: Streptomyces sp. NPDC058632; assembly: GCF_042717095.1. NCBI lineage: Bacteria > Bacillati > Actinomycetota > Actinomycetes > Kitasatosporales > Streptomycetaceae > Streptomyces > Streptomyces sp. NPDC058632. The sequence goes on from NZ_JBHXQZ010000083.1 coordinate 28,112, forward strand.
CCCGGCGGCGGACGGCCGGCCCGGTCGCCGTCGCCCCGCCGCCCCGGCCGCGCAGCCGCACCGCGCAGCTCGGCACCCTCGTACGCCGGTACACCGCCACGCTCGGCGCGGACCGCACCTTCCTCGCCATCATGATCGCGCTGCCCTTCGTGATGGGCGCGATGGCCCGCGCCCTGGCCGGAAGCACCCTGACGCAGAGCACCGCGATGAACGCGCTGCTCATCCTCTGCGTCGGCGCCGTGCTCACGGGCGCCGCCAACGCCGTACGGGAACTCGTCAAGGAGCGCCCGATCCACCGGCGTGAACGGGCCGTCGGCCTGTCCAGATCGGCGTACCTGATGTCGAAGATCATCGTGCTGGGCGCGGTCACCGTGCTGCAGGCGGTGGTGCTCACCCTGGTCGCCCTGCTCGGGGTCGACCTCGACGCACCCGGTGGCGAAGGCGTGTTGATGCCGCCTCTGGTGGAGATCACGACGGCCGTCGCCCTGCTCGGCTTCACCGCCATGATGCTCGGCCTGCTCGTCTCCGCGCTGGTGCGCAAGGAGGAGGTGACGATGCCGCTGCTGGTGCTGGTGGCCATCGTCCAGGTCGTGTTCTGCGGTGCCCTGCTGAGACTGGACGGCGTGCCCGTCCTGGAGCAGCTGTCCTGGCTGGTGCCCTCGCGCTGGGCGTTCGGCGCCATGGCCGGCACCGTGGACCTGGCAAGGATCTCCCCGGGGGAGACCACCGCGGACCCGCTCTTCCAGCACTCCCCGGGGGTGTGGCTGCTCGATGCGGCGATGCTGCTGGTCCTTTCGGCGCTGTTCGCGTTCGCCGTGTTGCGGCTGCTGCGCCGCCACGAACCCGCCGTGATGCGGAGGTAGCCGGCCCATGACGACCCCGTCCACGCCCGGATTCCGGCCCACCCATGTCGTGCCGGGCGACGGCATGCCTGCCTGGGAGGCGCCCGACCCCGCGGGGCCCACCGTCGGCCTCGACCCGTTGCTGCCGGTACGACTGGTCGAGCGGCGCGGGGACTGGGGACAGGTGCTGTGCTCCAACGGCTGGTCGGCCTGGGTCGACGGCCGCCTGCTGGTCGCGGTGCCCCAGGACCCGCCCGCCTCCGGAGCGCCCCTGGCCCGCACCGTCGACCCCCGGCCCCTGCTCACCCGGGCCGAGGAGGCACTGGCCGGCTACCGGGCCGCCGTCGAGGCACTGGCCGGCGGCGGGCTCGACGGCCAGGGCTTCCGCACACGTACCCGAGGGCTGCGCGTCGGCCTCGTCGTCGACGGGGAGTCCCTGTGGCTCTACGACTCCGACCACGGCCGCTGGGTCTACACCGACGGCACCCGGCTGCACACCTACGCCGCCGACGAACCGCCCCGCGCCGCCGAAGCCCCGGAAGCCGCCGGGTACGCCCCCACCCGGGTCGTTCCCGGCGAGCCCACCCGCGTCGTCAGCCCGGGCCCTTCCCCGGACCGTGACGTCCGATGACGCACGACACCAGCCTGTTCGCCGGCCGGCCCTCCGAGCTGACGGGACAGCAGGTCGCGGGCTACCGCATCGAGCGCGAGATCGGCCGGGGCGGCATGGCCGTCGTCTACCGCGCCCGGGACCTGCGCCTGGACCGCACGGTCGCCCTGAAACTGCTCGCCCCGGAACTCGCCCGCAACGACACCTTCCGCCGCCGCTTCACCCATGAGTCCCGCACCGCCGCCGCCATCGACCACCCGCACATCGTCCCCGTCTTCGAGGCCGGGGAGACGGACGGCATCCTCTACATCGCCATGCGGTACGTCGAGGGCAGCGACCTGCGCCACCTCCTCGACCGCGAGGGACCGCTGCCGTCCCCCACCGCGCTGCGCATCGCCGCACAGGTGGCCTCGGCGCTCGACGCCGCCCACGAGCACGGCCTGGTCCACCGGGACGTCAAGCCCGGAAACATCCTGGTCGCCCGCGGCACCGACAGCGACCACCCCGAGCACGTCTATCTCACCGACTTCGGCCTGACCAAGAAGTCCCTGTCCCTGACGGGGTTCACCACCGTCGGCCAGTTCGTCGGCACCCTCGACTACGTGGCTCCGGAACAGATCTCCGGGCGTCCGGTCGACGCCCGCTGCGACGTCTACGGGTTCGCCTGCGTCGTCCACGAGATCCTCACCGGTCGTCCGCCCTTCTGCCGGGACGACGACATGGCCCTGCTCTGGGCCCACCAGTACGACGATCCGCCGCCCCTGACCGCCGTACGCCCCGATCTCCCTCCGCAGACCGACGCCGTCCTCGCCAAGGCACTGGCGAAGAGCCCCGACGACCGGTACGCGTCCTGCCTGGACCTCGTCGCCGCTCTGCGCACCGCCGTCACGGGGGGCGGCACCACCACGACCGCCCCCGAGGGGCACCCCGCCACTCGCGTGGCCCTGCGCGGAAGCCGGAACGGGAGCACTGGTGGAGACGGAGACGGAGGCGGACACCGCACCGGTGGCCGGAGCGGAACCGGGCCGGCCGGGGGAGCGGCGGACCGGGACGCGCCGCAGCCCCCGCCGGCCTGGGCGGACCCGGTGTTCGGGCCGGTGCGGACCTAGGGAATGCTTTCGAGCGCCCCGCCCGGCCCGTCAGCCGTCCGCCCCGGTCAGCTGCCCGACTTCAGCTGCCCGACTTCAGCTGTCCGACCGGCTCCGGCGGCGCGTCCTTCGGGCCGGCAGCGCGCCCGCGAAGCCCGCCACCAGACCCCACAGGAGGGCCGGCCCCAGCGCGGCCGGCAGGCGTGGTTTCAGCAGGACCTGACCGGAGAGCCCCGTGCCCAGGTCGCCGATGCCGAGCACGGACAGGCCGAGCCGGGCGGAGATCCGGCCGACCAGACAGATCATCAGCACCGTCAGCGCGAGTGCCACCGCCAGGTGCACGGCGTGCTGCCAGGCCCGGACCCCGGCCGGTGACAGGGCCGCCACCACGAACGCCACGGCCAGCAGCAGGACCGCGTCGGCCACCGGCAGCCACCACACCCTGCCGTCGTGCTCGGCGAGCGTGCTCAGGTTCAGCGCCGAGACGTCCTCGGTGCGCAGCACCTCGTCGAGGACGTGCGGCATGGGCAGCCCGAAGGGGCCTTCCACCCTGCCGTCCCAGGTGGCGCCCAGTCCGATGGTCAGCGCGAGCCAGGTCACGTTGGGCAGACCGAGCAGGAGCACGGCGAACGTCTCCGCCGGGTGCCCCCGCGTCGCCGCGACGGCCAGTGCGATCACGACACCGATGACGACGAAGGCGAGCAGCAGGTGCAGCATCGCGTGCGCCGCGGGCCGTACCGCCGTCTGGAACCGGAGCAGCCGGCCCGGCAGCGGGGCGCCGCGCGACACCAGCAGGGCCAGCACCAGGACGCCCGCCACCCAGAGCAGGCCGATGAGTACGGTCAGCGGCACATCGGCGGCGAAGCCGACCTCGGGGGCGACCCCGAACAGATCACCGAGATCACCCAGGGCGCCTTCCCCGAGGGAGATCTCGAACGTGTGCCGGGCGGCGAACGCCAACCCGAGCAGGGCGATCAGCCACAGGGTGACGATCCTCGCGGCCCACCCGGCCAGCTCCGGCGCCCCGGCGACGGCCCGGTGGCGCAACGGACGCAGAAAGGCCCAGCCGATGAACAGGGCGCCGGTGAGGGTGACGGACAGCGGCATGACGGTCAGGCCGCCCTCCGTGCCGGCCAGGTCCCCCGCGTCGCCGGACAGGTCCACCGACCCGCCGACGGCCGTGACGACGGTCGCCGCGAGCACCTTGGGGAAGGAGCCGTCCGGGAGATCCGCGGCACCGGCCGCCCACAGTCCGAGCGCGGCCACGACGCCCATGGCGATCAGCCCGCCCAGCACCGTGACGAGGGCCTGCGCCCAGCCGTGACGGGCGATCGCCAGGTCGGCGAGGGTGCGTGAACTCACCCCTGCACGCTAAGCAGCCCTCACGCGGGACGCCTGCCGGGAGGTCCGTCCGCGTCGGCTTGCGGCGGGTACGCCACCGGAGCGCACAATGAAGCCATAACGGAAGAATCGTCATGTCGACATCGGCTTGATGGTTGTCTCCTGCAGCCGCGCTGGGAAGAAGGGCTCGTGAGCGTCGAACCGCCGTCCTCCGGCCGGCCCACCGGGCCCCCGTCCGGGCCGCTGTCCGGGGCCTCCCCGCCGTCGTCCTCGGGCCCGCCCCCGCCCCCGCCGGGCGGCGCGGGCGGGGGCACGGGGCCGGCCGGACGCGGCCGGCGGCCGTGGTGGAAGTCCGTACCCGGTCTAGGGGTGCTCGCCGCGGCCATGGCGGTGGCCGTGGTCCTCGCCGTGGTGCTCACCCGCACCGACGGAGGATCCGAGGCGGGCGGCGGGAGCGAGGTCTTCCTCCAGGCCGCGAACGAGACCGGCCCCGACCCGTTCACCGAATCGACGGCCGAGGACGGCTCCGCACCCCCCACGACCTCCGCCCCGCCCACCACCGAAGCCCCGCCCACCGGACCGGCGTCCGAGTCCTCCCCGGCCAACGCGGTGCGCGGTGTCCGCGGCAGCGAACCCGGCCTGTACGGCGGCACCCGCGACGTCGCCGCCTGCGACGTGGAGCAGCAGATCAGATACCTCCGGGAGGTGCCGGCGAAGAACGAGGCGTTCGCCTCGGTGGCCGGCGTCGACCCCTCCGAGGCCCCTTCGTACCTGCGCTCGCTGACCCCGCTGCACCTCCGGCTGGACACCAGGGTCACCAACCACGGATACCGCGACGGCGCCGCCACGGACTACCAGGCCGTCCTCCAGGCGGGCACGGCCGTGCTCGTCGACGACCGCGGCGTCCCCCGGGTCCGCTGCGCCTGCGGCAACCCGCTGACCGAACCGGTCGAACAGGCCGACCCCCGCTACACCGGCGACCCCTGGCCGGGCTACTCCCCCTCGAAGGTCGTCGTGGTCGACCCCGCTCCGCGGGACATCGAGAAGTTCGTGGTCCGCGACGCCGACGGCGGCTGGTTCGAGAGGAACCGGGGCGACACCGGCGGCGAGGACCACGCCACGAAGCCACCGGACGGGCAGAGCCCGTCACCGGATGACGCCGACCCCACGTCACCGTCGCCCGACACCTCCCCGTCGGCCCCCGGCTCCGGGCCGACGACGGGCGGGGACGATCCCCCCGGCGAGCCGCCGTCGAGCGAGCCCGGGGACAGCGATCCGACGACCGGCGAGCCGCCGCCGTCCGACCCCCCGGCGCCGCCACCGGTCGAGTCCGGCACCACGGACGACGCGCCGAACGGCACCACCGAGGACCTCACCGCGACGCCACGAACGACGCCGCAAGCGGTGCCGCCCAGGGCATGATCCACCACACCGGCCCTACCCGCGCGCTGCCCTGCGTCCTCGTACGACCAGAGCGTGGCCGCCCAGCCCCAGCAGCCGTTCGGCCGGCAGCTCGCCGATCGTCGTCAGGACCGCCTCGATACGGGCGGTGAGCGGATCGAACGCCGCGTCGAGCACGGTGCCGCGCTCCTCGCCGTCCTCGGTGAGCACCCTGCGGCCGATCAGCTCGTGATGCGGCGGGGCCGCGGCCAGCGCGGAGGACGGGACCGCGATCAGCATGTCCGGGCCGACGGCGTCCAGGGCGCCCCAGGCCAGCACGATCTCCCTGCGCAGCCGTCCACGCCGTACCCGTACATGCGTGACGGTGCCGGACGCCGCGTCGACTGTCAGCGCCCGTACGGCACCGAGCCGGAGCCCCTCGCCCGGGGTCAGCACCGGCAGGCCCCGCACCCGGGAGAACAGCATCACGGCAGTACGCCCGTCCGCCGGGCGCGGAACGCGCCGGCCCGGGCCACGAAGTCCGGCAGGTCGTCGGTGACGTGGGTGGTGGCGTGCGCGGGGACGACCAGCGACCGGCCGGAGACGGACAGCGCCTCACCGCGCGGCACGTACACCCGGTGCCGCCGGTGCCTCGAACCCGGCGCCGGGTCCCGGTGCGCGGCAAGCCGGAAGGCGACGATCCGGCCGCTGGTGCCTCCGTCGACCAGGACGTCGAGCACCGTGCCGAGCGCATCGCCCTCGTCGGTGAGGATCTGCGTGCCGAGCAGCCGCCCGCGCAGGGCGTCGCGGCGGGCCACCGACAGGGGCAGGTCGCACAGCGCCTCCTCGTCGCGGACCATGACCGCGTGAGGGCCGAGGGAGTGCACCGCCGGCCAGGGCAGGTCCCGGGACAGCGGGCCCGACAGCAGAGTCCGGCCGGTGAGGGTGAAGCCCGTGATGCAGCCGGCCACGGGGTCGAGGACGGTGTCCTTGACGTGGGCGACGGCGTCGCCGCCCAGCGTCACCACGGGCAGCGTCATCAGGCACCGCACCGCCAACAGCTCGCTCATCGGTCGCCCTTCCCGCCTGCACCGGAACCCGTTCCAGCCCCGCTGGAACGGGTTCCCGCTCTGTGGCGAGCCGAACACCGATCAGGGGACTGAGTAGCCGAACTCGGGGTAAGTGCACCAGTGCAGATCGTCCGGCAGCCCGGCTTCCCAGAGAGAACCGCATGACCGATCACCTGGACGGGGCAGTGATACCGACTGGTTTCGATGTACCCGTGGAACCGCTACGGCGGATAGCACACTTCACCGGCGAGCCGGGATGCATCGCCGAGGCACGCGCCTTCGCCGCGATGTTCCTCGAACAGCTCAGGACCGAGTGGTGCGCCACGATCGGCGAGCGGACCGACGGCGCTGCGCTGCTGGTCGTGAGCGAACTGGTCACCAACGCCGACCGGCACAGCAACGGCCCGTACATCCTGGAGCTCGAGGGTACGGACGAAGCGATCACGGTCGCCGTCTACGACAGCAGCGGCACACTGCCCCGCGTCTACCCCCGCGATCCCGAGCGCGTCGGCCGCCACGGCCTGGAGATCGTGCAGGCTCTGGTGCGCGACATCCTCGTGGAGCGGGTACCGGTCGGCAAGTGTGTCCGCGCGGTGCTGAGCCTCGACGCCGGCTGAACGTCACCGGCGGCCGTGGTGGCGCGTCCTCGGACGGTCTGCACTCACCGAACCCCGAACCCCGACACTCACCGAACCCCGACGCGACGGATGACGGCTGTGGGGCCCCGCCCCCGGGGGGCGGGGGCCGCGGGGGTGTTTAAACAAAAACCGCCCCCCCGCCGCCACAGAATAGATGTTTGGCGGGGGGT
>NZ_JBHXQZ010000084.1:0-35105 GCF_042717095.1 Streptomyces sp. NPDC058632
GGCCAGGTCGTACAGACCTGGCCCGTCCGACGTTTTCGCAGGTCACCGCGGTACGACCGGGTCCGCCGTCTCAGATGGTAGGAAGTCCGAGTAATTGTGCAGACAGATGCGCCACGCCCCCCTATTTTTGTAGGAGCCGAACGTCTCGCTCGATCAAGCGAACGGCGGTAGTGAGCCGGGCCCCGTGCAGGCAACCCCTGCGGCCCCCGCTCCCCGCCCCTTCCGGTGACGCGTTTCCCCCGCCGCATTCCCGCGCATTCCCGGCTTGTCGAAGGAGTCGATCCCCCATGGCCGAGACCACCGCCCGCCGCCGCGTCCGCCACACCACCCGCACGAGCGAGTCCGACCGCAAGAACGCGGCCGCCGCCCTCCAGCGCGCCCTCGACCGCCGCGACAACGGTGGCTCGACCGGCCACTGAGCCGCGCCGGGCCGCACCGCGCCGCGGCTTCCTCCCCTGTGGATGTCCGCATCCCGGACAGTCCATGTCAGAGCATGGGACGAGGAGTAGGGTGCCCGCATGTCTCGCAGCATCAATCTCGCAGTGATCCCCGGTGACGGCATCGGCCAGGAAGTCGTGGCCGAAGGCCTGAAGGTGCTCTCCGCCGTCCTCCCGCAGGATGTGAAGCTGGAGACCAAGGAGTACGATTTCGGCGCCCAGCGCTATCACGCCACCGGTGAGACCCTCACCGACGCCGACCTCGACGCGCTGAAGCGGCACGACGCCATCCTGCTCGGTGCCATCGGCGACCCGAGCGTCCCCTCCGGCGTCCTGGAGCGGGGCTTCCTGCTGAAGCTCCGCTTCGCCTTCGACCACCATGTGAACCTGCGGCCGTCGAAGCTCCTGCCGGGCGTGGCCACACCGCTCGCGGGGCAGCCGGAGATCGACTTCGTCGTCGTCCGCGAGGGCACCGAGGGCCCGTACACCGGCAACGGCGGCACCATCCGCAAGGGCACCGAGCACGAGGTCGCCACCGAGGTCTCCGTGAACACGGCCTTCGGTGTCGAGCGCGTCGTCCGCGACGCCTTCGCCCGCGCCCAGGCCCGCCCCCGCAAGAAGCTCACGCTGGTCCACAAGAACAACGTGCTGACCTTCGCCGGCCACCTGTGGACGAACGTCTTCCACAAGGTGGCCGAGGAGTACCCCGAGGTCACCACCGACTACATCCACGTCGACGCCGCGACGATCTACCTCGTCACCCAGCCCGAGCGCTTCGACGTGATCGTCACCGACAACCTCTTCGGCGACATCATCACCGACCTCGCCGCGGCCGTCTCCGGCGGCATCGGCGTCGCCGCCAGCGGGAACATCAACCCGTCCGGCGCGTTCCCGTCCATGTTCGAGCCCGTGCACGGCTCGGCACCGGACATCGCGGGCCAGGGCAAGGCCGACCCCAGCGCCACGGTCCTGTCCGTCGCCCTCCTCCTGCGCCACCTCGGCCACGAGACCGAGGCCACCCGCATCGAGGGCGCCGTCTCCGCCGACCTCGCGGAGCGCGGCGGCCTGCCCGCACGCAGCACCTCCGAGATCGGCGACGCGCTCGCCGTACGCGTAGCCGGCTGACCTGGCGCGCACACTCGACACCGCTCGAAGCCGCCGGTCGCGACCGCCCGGCGGCTTCCGCATGTCCCCGCCGGGTGCCACCATCGACCACCGGGCCGCATTCACCCCGTATTTCCTCCTCCGCCGCCTCCGGGCGATAATCGAACGCGGAGCCGCGGATTGAGGGAATGCTCGGACGTCCTACCACTGGCCACCGGCCGTACGGGCGTGAGCGCGGCCCGTCACTACAACCGGTGAAGGACACCCACTCATGACCACGCCCACGATCGAGCTCAAGCCCTCCGCCCACCCCCTCTCGGACACCGAGCGGGAGGCGGTCCTGGCGGACCCGGGGTTCGGCCGCCACTTCACCGATCACATGGTGACGATCAAGTGGACCGAGGGCCGGGGCTGGCACGACGGGCAGCTCGTCCCGTACGCGCCGATCCCCCTCGACCCGGCGACCCACGTCCTGCACTACGCGCAGGAGATCTTCGAGGGACTGAAGGCCTACCGCAGGCCCGACGGGTCCGTCGCCACCTTCCGCCCCGAGAAGAACGCCGAGCGGTTCCGGCGCTCCGCCCGCCGCCTCGCGATGCCCGAGCTGCCGGTGGAGACGTTCATCGCGGCGTGCGACGCCCTGGTCGGGCAGGACAAGGCCTGGGTGCCGGCGCACGGCGGCGAGGAATCCCTCTACCTGCGCCCGTTCATGATCGCGACCGAGGTCGGCCTGGGCGTGAAGCCCGCCAACGAGTACCTGTTCCTGGTGATCGCCTCCCCGGCCGGCGCCTACTTCCCCGGCGGTGTGAAGCCGGTCTCCATCTGGGTCTCCGAGGACCGGGTGCGCGCCGTCCCCGGCGGCATGGGCGACGCCAAGACGGGCGGCAACTACGCGGCCTCCCTGCTGGCCCAGGCCGAGGCCGCCGCCAAGGGCTGCGACCAGGTCTGCTACCTCGACGCCGTGGAGCACTCCTGGGTCGAGGAACTCGGCGGCATGAACCTGTACTTCGTCTACGGAGACAGGATCGTCACCCCCGAGCTCAGCGGCTCCATCCTGGAGGGCGTCACCCGTGACACGCTGCTGAGCGTCGCCCGCGACCTCGGCTACGAGGCCGTCGAGGAGCGGGTCTCGGTGGAGCAGTGGCAGCGCGACACCGAGAACGGCACCCTCACCGAGGTCTTCGCCTGTGGCACCGCGGCCGTCATCACGCCCGTCGGCACCGTCAAGCGGGCCGGCGGCGAGTGGCAGCAGAGCGGCGGCGAGCCCGGCGAGGTCACCCTGCGCCTGCGCCGGGCCCTGCTCGACATCCAGCGCGGCACGGCCGAGGACAAGCACGGCTGGATGCACCCGCTGGGCTGAGCCCGTACGCACCCGCCGGACCGCGCACCGAAGCGGTCCGGCGGGTGCGCGGTCCGGCGGGTCGCAGCGGTTTTGGCTCACCGGCCCCGATTCCCGCTCCCGGCCCTCCGGACGCCGCAGGCCGGACACTTGACGCCCGCATCCTGAGACGGACGGTGATCGCGGGGCCGCTCTGTGCCAGACTCCCCCCGTGCTCTCGTTCGCCACGATTATTGGCAGCAGGCGCGCCGGTCCGCAGTGACCGCACGTACGACAACGTACGGGCGGACACCGTCGTCCTCGACCCGCGCGCAGACCTCTCGCACCCGCGAGAGGTTTTTCTGTTTCCTGGCCCACCTCAAGCCGGGGACCGGGCGCGAGGGAGCACGGGGGGCGGTGGAACCGGTCATTCCGGTAGACCGAGATCCAACACCAGGAGCCTTCAGACCATGACCGCAACCAGCGAGCCCGACGACTCGTTCCACGTCTTCGACACCACCCTGCGCGACGGCGCCCAGCGTGAGGGCATCAACCTCACCGTCGCCGACAAGCTGGCCATCGCACGGCACCTGGACGACTTCGGCGTGGGTTTCATCGAAGGCGGCTGGCCCGGCGCGAACCCGCGCGACACCGAGTTCTTCGCCCGTGCCCAGCAGGAGATCGACTTCCGGCACGCCCAGCTGGTCGCCTTCGGCGCCACCCGCCGCGCCGGCACCACCGCAGAGAAGGACCCGCAGGTCAGGGCGCTCCTCGCCGCCGGCGCGCAGGTCGTCACGCTGGTCGCCAAGTCCCACGACCGCCATGTCGAGCTCGCCCTGCGCACCACCCTGGACGAGAACCTGGCGATGGTCCGCGACACCGTGGCCTTCCTCAAGGCCGAGGGGCGCCGGGTGTTCGTCGACTGCGAGCACTTCTTCGACGGCTACCGCGCCAACCCCGAGTACGCCAAGTCCGTCGTCCGCGCCGCCTCCGGGGCCGGCGCCGACGTCGTCGTCCTGTGCGACACCAACGGCGGCATGCTCCCCGCCCAGATCCAGGCCGTCGTCTCCACGGTGCTCGCCGACACCGGCGCCCGGCTCGGCATCCACGCCCAGGACGACACCGGCTGCGCGGTCGCCAACACCCTCGCCGCCGTCGACGCGGGCGCCACCCACGTGCAGTGCACGGCCAACGGCTACGGCGAGCGCGTCGGCAACGCCAACCTGTTCCCGGTGGTGGCCGCGCTGGAGCTCAAGTACGACCGGCAGGTCCTGCCCGAGGGCCGGCTGAGGGAGATGACGCGCATCTCGCACGCCATCGCCGAGGTGGTCAACCTGACCCCCTCCACCCACCAGCCCTACGTGGGCGTCTCCGCCTTCGCCCACAAGGCAGGCCTGCACGCCTCCGCGATCAAGGTCGACCCCGACCTGTACCAGCACATCGACCCCGAGCAGGTCGGCAACACCATGCGGATGCTGGTGTCCGACATGGCCGGCCGCGCCTCCATCGAGCTCAAGGGCAAAGAGCTCGGCATCGACCTCGGCGACGACCGCGAACTGGTCGGCCGGGTCGTGGAGCGGGTCAAGGAACGCGAGCTCAGGGGCTACACCTACGAGGCCGCCGACGCGAGCTTCGAGCTCCTGCTGCGTGCGGAGGCCGAGGGCAGGCCGCTGAAGTACTTCGACGTCGAGTCCTGGCGCGCCATCGTCGAGGACCGCCCCGACGGCATCCACGCCAACGAGGCCACGGTGAAGCTGTGGGCCAAGAACGAGCGCATCGTCGCCACCGCGGAGGGCAACGGCCCGGTCAACGCCCTGGACCGGTCCCTGCGTGTCGCCCTGGAGCGGATCTACCCGCAGCTCGCCAAACTGGAGCTCGTCGACTACAAGGTCCGCATCCTCGAGGGCAAACACGGTACCCAGTCCACCACCCGGGTCCTGATCTCCACGTCCGACGGCGCGGGGGAGTGGTCGACGGTGGGCGTCGCGGACAACGTCATCGCCGCGTCCTGGCAGGCCCTGGAGGACGCGTACACGTACGGCCTGCTGCGCGCAGGGGTCGAACCGGCGGCCTGACACCGCGGTCGGGTCCGGCAGGGACGGCCCGTGGCGACGTGCGGTGCCGCCCGGTGGTGCGCGGGTCGCGTGCGCCGTACGGGAAATCCCTGCCGGACCGGATGCCCGTTTCCGTCCCGGTTCGGGTAGCTTCGGACATATGAAGGACGCGCTGACGCGTACCCTCGTACGCCTGCTGATCGTGCCGGTGGCCGCCGTTCTGGCGGTCCTGATGGCCGGGGTGCCGGGTGCGCACGCGGCCACCGACCTGTCGACCGTGGCCCAGGCCCTGCGTGAGAGCCCTGTCTACGTCGATCCCGAGGCGACCGGCATCCTGTCCGAGTCGGACGCCGAGGCCCTCGCGGACAGGATCGAGGACGCGGGCAAACCCGTCTTCGTCGCGGTTCTCCCGGCCGGCTACCCCACCGAGAACCTCTTCCAGAACCTGCGTACCGAGACCGGGATCACCGGCCTGTACGGCGTCCGCCTCGGTGACGGGTTCGACGCGCGTGCCGACAGCAGTGTGCTGAGCCGTCAGGGCGTGGGGAACCTGGTCACCTCCGCCCAGGGCGCGGGCGACGCCAAGGCCCAGCTGAACGACTTCGTCGACGACGCCCTGCGCAACATCGGCGGCTCGGCGCCGGCCTCCTGGAACGAGGGCGGCGGCGAGGTACCGGTCGGCGGGCTGATCGCCGTCGGCACGGTGGTGGCGGTGGGCGGCGCGGGCGCGTACGCCGTGGTCCGCCGCAACCGCAAGCGCCACGAGGAGGAACAGCGGGCCGCGCTGGAGAAGCTGCGGGTCGTGGTCGACGAGGACATCACCGCGTTCGGCGAGGAGCTCGACCGGCTCGACTTCCACCCCGGCGAGCCCGACGCCGACGACGCCATGCGCGCGGACTACGAGCGCGCGCTGGACTCCTACGAGCTGTCCAAGCAGCTGATGGACGGGGCGGGCAGGCCGGAGGACGTCCGGGCGGTCACCCAGGCCGTGCAGGACGGCCGCTTCGCGCTGGTCACGCTCGCCGCACGCCGTGAGGGCCGGCCGCTGCCGGAGCGCCGTCCGCCCTGCTTCTTCGACCCGCGTCACGGCCCGTCGGTCGCGGACGCCCGCTGGACGCCGCCGAGCGGCACCGCGCGGGAGGTCCCGGTGTGCGCCGCGGACCGGGACCGCATGGCCGACGGACTGGAGCCGGTGGCCCGCGAGGTCGACACCGACTCCGGCCGCCGCCCCTACTGGGAGGCGGGTCCCGCCTACGGTCCCTGGGCCGGCGGCTACTTCGGCGGTGGCATGCTGCCCGGTCTGCTCGTCGGCACGATGCTCGGCAGCATGATGGCGAGCCCCGCCTACGGTGCCGACTACGGCGGCGGTTACGGCGACTTCGGCGGATACGGCGGCGGCGACGTCTCCGGCGCCGACTTCGATTCCGGCGACTTCGGCGGTGATTTCGGGGGCGGCGGCCTCGGTGGTGGCGGCGGCTTCGGCGGCGGCGGAGACTTCGGCGGAGGTTTCTGACGCCGTCGGCGGCGTGGGGCTGATTGCGGCGCGGTGGGCGGGCCGGTGGACGTGGGGCCGCGCTTCGTGACCGGTGTCGTGCTTTCGCGGGCCGAGAGCCTGTTCGGCGCGGTGTGGCCCGAGGTCTACGCCACCCGGCACCTCGGCGCCGTCCGGTCGGTGGTGGTGACGGTCCCGGTCCTCGCCTCGGTTCTGGACCCCGGGCCGGCGGCCTGCTTCTCGACGCCGGGGTGGGCCGACCGGTCCGGTTCCCCGCGCCCGGCGGGTACCGCCTCGCGGCGTCCGCGCCCGTCACACCCGTCACCCGGCGTCTGCGAGCCCGCAACACCGCCGCCCCGCGCTTGAAGGAGCGGCTGCCGGGCCCGCGTCGTTCAGCGGCCGGATACGGCCGAGGAACCCGGCCCGGGCGGCGGGGGAGACGGTGAGGACGGGGCCGTCGGCGTTCCTCGAGTCGCGGATGCGGACGGCGGAGAGGTGCGGGGAGATTGACGGGCAGGGGTCGGCCCGGACGCCGTGTCCGGCTCCGGGCCTGCCGTTTTGAACTCGGGTGCTCCCGAGGGGGCGGCGAAGCTCAGGCCTGCTTGATCGCCGAGATGTCGAAGTTCAGCTTGATCTTGTCGGATACCAGGACGCCGCCCGTCTCCAGGGCCGCGTTCCAGGTCAGGCCCCACTCGGAGCGCAGGATCTCCGCCTTGCCCTCGAAGCCGACGCGCTCGTTGCCGAAGGGGTCCTTCGCGGCGCCGTTGAACTCGAGGTCGATGGTCAGCGGCCGGGTGGTGCCCAGGATGGTCAGGTCGCCGGTGATGCGGTAGTCGTCGCCGCCGAGGGCCTCCGTCCTGGTGGTGCGGAAGGTCATCGTCGGGAACTCGTCCGTCTTGAAGAAGTCCGCGCTCTTCAGGTGGCCGTCACGGTCGGCGTTGCCCGTATCGATGCTGTCCATCACCACGTCGATGGTGGCCGTGGAGTTGGACGGGTCGGTGCCGTCGAGGTGCAGCGTGCCGGTGAAGTCCTGGAAGCCGCCCTTGACGTTGGTGACCATGGCGTGCCGGGCGACGAAGCCGAACGTGCTGTGCGCGGGGTCGATCGTGTACTCGCCGGTCAGCGCGGCCAGGTCCGGGTTCACCGCGGTGGTGATCGCGGTGGCGGTGTCGTTGTCCTTGCGGCCGAAGATGCCCATGGTGTTCCTCCTGGGAGATCACGTTGAATGTTCAACTAACTTGACGAGATCCACCGTAGGGCCATTCTCTTCAATTTTCAACATCTTTCGTGAGAGTGTCGCGGTGGGACCGCCGGGAGGCGCGGTACCCACCGGTCATGCCCTCGGTGGCGGTCCTGGTGGAGCTGCTGCGGCGCGCCACGTCGGGCGGCCGGGTGGAGTGCTGGGAGCGCTTCGCGCGGAGCGCCGCCCGCCTCCCGGGCCGGGTGCCCGACGACCGTGGCGGCACACCCCTCGACCTGGCCCTCCGCTTCCTCGACGAGCGCGAGCGGGTCGAGCCCCTGCCCCCGCGTGCCCGGCCCCCGGCGGACCCGCGCGCGGCCGCCCGTGCCGCCGCCTTCGCCTCCGCGCCGCAGGGCGCGGAAGTGCCGGCGGAGGCCGCACCGCGGGAGACCGGACGGATCGACGTGCTGGTCGCGGGGCGGGCGTCGGCCGGGCGGGGCCGTTCCCGACCATGCCGCACACCGGCATCGACCGGGTGCTGTTCCTTGGTCTCAACGCGACGCTGCACCCCGTACGGGAGGTGCCGCCCTCCGTGGTGGCGGCCGGCGGCGGCCGGGTGGTGCTCGTCGGCTCGGTGGCCGGCGCCGTGGACGTACGGGAGGGGGCGGTGCACTCCGCCCGCCAAGGCCGGACTCGCCGCCTTCGCCGAGGCGCTCCGGCAGGAACTGCGCGGGACGGGCGTGGGGGTGACGCCCGTCGTGCCCGGCCCCGTCGAGACGGGCTTCTTCGTCCGCCGCGGCAGGCCGTACCATCGTTCCCACCCGCGCCCCACCCCGCCCGGCCGGGTCGCGGGCGCGGCCTGGCCGGAACGCCGTCTCCCAGGGCCCGACGACGCCTGCATCCCCACCTGGCTCACCTCCCGTCCCGGGTGCGCGCCCTCGCCCCCGGGCTCTACCGCGGACTCCTGAACCGCTTCGGCTGAGCCGCGGCCGCGCGTCACTCCCGTGGAGGTATGCGCCGTCGATGAATGTGAGGCGGCTCTCAGGTGACGCCTTTGTGTGACCCCTACAAGCCGAAAGTCCTCTGAGCAGTCGGAACGGCTGCATTCCGCCATGGTTCTGTTCAGTGCTACCAGGAAAACGCCCCGGAGACTGTGAGGAGTCGACGGCTCGCATTTCCGGGTGGGCTTCGTAAGGTCGCAGCATGACCGTTTTGGATGACGCACCGGGTGAGCCGACCGACGCGCGCGGACGCGTTGCCGAACTGCACGAAATCCGTGCGCAGGTACTGGCCGGCCCGAGCGAGAAGGCGACCCGGGCGCAGCACGCCAAGGGCAAGCTGACTGCCCGGGAGCGCATCGAACTGCTGCTGGACCCGGGCTCCTTCCGCGAGGTCGAGCAGTTGCGCCGGCACCGGGCGACCGGGTTCGGTCTGGAGGAGAAGAAGCCGTACACGGACGGTGTGATCACCGGCTGGGGCACGGTGGAGGGCCGCACGGTCTTCGTCTACGCCCACGACTTCCGGATCTTCGGCGGTGCGCTGGGCGAGGCCCACGCCACCAAGATCCACAAGATCATGGACATGGCCATCGCGGCGGGCGCGCCGCTGGTCTCCCTCAACGACGGTGCGGGC
Organism: Streptomyces sp. NPDC058632; assembly: GCF_042717095.1. Classification (NCBI taxonomy): domain Bacteria; kingdom Bacillati; phylum Actinomycetota; class Actinomycetes; order Kitasatosporales; family Streptomycetaceae; genus Streptomyces; species Streptomyces sp. NPDC058632. The sequence continues at coordinate 9,218 of NZ_JBHXQZ010000084.1, forward strand.
GCCCGGATCCAGGAGGGCGTCTCGGCGCTCGCCGGCTACGGCGGCATCTTCCAGCGCAACACCAAGGCGTCCGGTGTCATCCCGCAGATCAGCGTGATGCTCGGCCCGTGCGCGGGCGGCGCGGCCTACAGCCCCGCCCTCACCGACTTCGTGTTCATGGTCCGCGAGACGTCGCAGATGTTCATCACCGGGCCGGAGGTCGTCAAGGCGGTCACCGGCGAGGAGATCAGCCAGAACGGTCTGGGCGGCGCGGACGTGCACGCCGAGACCAGCGGTGTCTGCCACTTCGCCTACGACGACGAGGAGACGTGCATCGCCGAGGTGCGCTACCTCCTCTCGCTGCTCCCGCAGAACAACCGCGAGAACCCCCCGAGGACCGAGAACAGCGACGCGGCCGAGCGCCGCGGCGAGGTCCTGCTGGACCTGGTCCCGGCCGACGGCAACCGCCCGTACGACATGACCAAGGTCATCGAGGAGATCGTCGACGACGGGGAGTACCTCGAGGTCCACGAGCGCTGGGCGCGGAACATCATCTGCGCGCTGGCCCGGATGGACGGCCAGGTCGTCGGCATCGTCGCCAACCAGCCCCAGGCGCTGGCCGGCGTGCTGGACATCGAGGCGTCCGAGAAGGCCGCCCGCTTCGTCCAGATGTGCGACGCCTTCAACATCCCGATCCTCACCTTCCTGGACGTCCCCGGCTTCCTCCCGGGCGTCGACCAGGAGCACGGCGGCATCATCCGCCACGGCGCCAAGCTCCTCTACGCCTACTGCAACGCGACCGTCCCCAGGATCTCGCTGATCCTGCGCAAGGCGTACGGTGGCGCCTACATCGTCATGGACAGCCAGTCCATCGGCGCCGACCTCACCTACGCCTGGCCGACCAACGAGATCGCCGTCATGGGCGCGGAGGGCGCGGCCAACGTCATCTTCCGCCGCCAGATCGCCGACGCCGAGGACCCGGACGCCATGCGGGCGCGCATGGTCAAGGAGTACAAGTCCGAGCTGATGCACCCCTACTACGCGGCCGAACGCGGTCTGGTCGACGACGTCATCGACCCCGCCGAGACCCGCGAGGTGCTGATCCGCTCCCTGGCGATGCTGCGGACCAAGCACGCCGACCTGCCCTCCCGCAAGCACGGCAACCCGCCGCAGTAGACGGCCTGCCGACCGAAGCAACCCGCCCCGGTAACCGGGCGGACCCGCCGCGGCAACCCCGCGGACCTCTCTCCCAGGGAGACTGACACCCATGAGCACACCCGACATCCGCGTCGAGAAGGGCCACGCCGGGCCCGAGGAAGTCGCCGCCATCACCGCGATCCTCCTCGCCCGCGCCGCCGCCCGCCCCGCCCACGACGCCCCGGCCCACCCCGACCGTGCCAGGGCCGGCTGGCGCCGCCTCGAACGCGAGCCCGGCTTCCGCGCCCCGCACAGCTGGCGCTGACCTCACACGAGAAGAGGCCCCTCCACGAAGGAGGGGCCTCTTCTCGTGGCGCCGTGGGCGCGACCAGCCGCGGACAGATCCGCACCCGGCATGCAACAGCCCCCGGCAGCCCAGCGGCCGCAGGGGGCTTTGCGCAACCCGGCGTTACGGGGTGCCGCCTGCGGCAGGAGCCTCGCAGCCGGCGCGGAGCGCTACCGCAGGCGTGCCATGAGGGCGTGCTCGACCAGAGTGATCAGCGCGCTCTTGGCGTCCGAGCGGTGCCGGGCGTCGGTGGTGATGATCGGGGCGTCGGGCCCGATCTGCAGGGCCTCACGCACCTCGTCCGGGTTGTACGGCTGCTGTCCGTCGAAGCCGTTGAGCGCGATGACGAACGGGAGGCCGCTGTTCTCGAAGTAGTCGACGGCCGGGAAGCAGTCGGCGAGCCTCCGCGTGTCGACGAGCACGATCGCGCCGATCGCGCCGCGCACCAGGTCGTCCCACATGAACCAGAAGCGGTCCTGGCCGGGTGTACCGAAGAGGTACAGGATCAGGTCCTGGTCCAGGGTGATACGGCCGAAGTCCATGGCCACCGTCGTGGTGGTCTTGTCCCCGGTGTGGGTGAGGTCGTCGATGCCCGCTGAAGCGGACGTCATCACGGCCTCGGTACGCAGCGGGTTGATCTCCGAGACAGCGCCGACGAACGTGGTCTTGCCCACGCCGAAGCCGCCCGCCACCACGATCTTCGCGGAGGTGGTGGAGCGGGGAGGACCGCCGCTAGAGCTTGCGAAGTCCACTGAGCACCCTTTCGAGCAGTGTCACGTCTGGCTGGCCGCCGGCGCTCTCGTCGCCGCCGGGCTGATGGATGGCGACCAGTCCTGCCTCCGCCAAGTCGGCGACGAGAATCCTGGCCACGCCGAGAGGGATGGTCAGCAGGGCCGAGACCTCGGCCACCGACTTGATCTCCCGGCAGAGGTGGCAGATCCGCTGATGCTCGGGCAACTGGCCCTGCATCTGGTGCGGCTGCGCGGTGGTGTGCACCAGCGCCTCGATGGCGAGCTGGTACCGCGGCCTGGTGCGGCCGCCCGTCATCGCGTACGGGCGCACCAGGGGACTGTTCGACGCCCCGGCGGGCGCCGGCTCCGGGGTGCGGCGCTGCGGCTGCACGGGCTGGATGTGCGGCGCATGCGGCTGCTCGTACGGCGAAGGACCGGGGCCCTGCGGCTCGTACGGCTGGCCGTGGTTCGGCGAAGAGGGGTAGCCGTACCGGTTCGGGGAACCGTCGTTGTGCCCCTGTGCGGGGTCGTACGACCAGTTGCCCGTAGACGATCCGCCTGGTGGTGTAGCCACTTTTCTCCTCCTCCGACTGTGCCTGGCATCCTCACGTGGAAGCCGCGTCCCAAGACCTTACGGCCACGGGACGCGAAACCGCACCGTCCGTTTGTCAGTTGAGCAGGCTCCCCTGGAGCTCCGCCCGAAGGTCCGGGGTCAGGACCGTACCGGCACGGTCGACCAGGAGGGCCATCTCGTACCCGATGAGACCGATGTCCGCATCGGGATGTGCGAGAACGGCGAGTGAGGAACCGTCGGAAATGGACATGAGAAACAGGAATCCCCGCTCCATCTCCACAACCGTCTGGTTCACGCTGCCACCCTCGAAGATCCGGGAGGCGCCTGCCGTCAGCGACGTCAGACCGGAGGCCACGGCCGCGAGCTGGTCCGCGCGGTCGCGGGGAAATCCTTCGGACATCGCCAGAAGGAGTCCGTCGGCGGAGACCACCACCGTGTGGGACACCCCCGGGGTGTTGTCCACGAAGTTGGTGATCAACCAGTTCAGGTTCTGTGCCGCCTGGCTCATCGGGCTCACACTAACGCTCCTGGTTGTAGGTGCTGTCAGGCCCACTGTGGTGATTCCCAGTGGCCTGGCCGTTCGTTTCACTGCCTGCGTTGCGACCTTGCTGGACGCCGCGCCGCAGGTTGCTCAGCCTGCCCCGGATGTCCTCCGGAGCGCGGGAGACCTGAGGGCCTCCCTGAGGGGTGGTTTCGGCGGCGCCCTCGACCAGGTTGGCCTTGGGAACACGCCGCGGCAGCCCGGATGAGGTCACCCCGCCCGCCTTGGGCCTCCGCAGTGAGGACGCCTGCTGCCAGCGCTCGTCGTTCGCCGAACGCCAGGAGCTGTCGCCGTCGCCCTGCTGGGCCGGAGCCGAGGGGGTGGCGGGAGCCGGAGCCGTGGGCTCCTGCCGCGCACGCCGCTTCTCATCGGCGCCGCCCGCGGAGGCTCCACGACGCGGAAGCCCGGCGTCGGTCAGCTCCTGGGAGGCGGAGTGGGCCGGACCCGGACGGTCGAAGCCTACGCTGTCCTGCGCCGTCGCGTCAGCGGCCGGTGCGGACTCCGCCTCCGGGGACGCCGCGGGGTACTGCGCCGGATAGCCGGTCCGGTAGCCGTCCTGCTGCGGCCAGTCGTCCTGCGGACGCTGCTCGCCGAAGGCCGGGAACGCCCCCGGGCCGGCCTGGCCGCCCGTCGTGCGATCGTCCTGGACCGGCTCCGCGTAGGAGCCGTCCGGGTAACCGCCGTTCGACGGGAAGGAGTCGTTCTGCGGCAGGTGGGCGCCCGGCGCGTAGTACGACTCGTCGTACGCCGGCTGCTGCTGCCCCTCGTACTGCGCCTGCTGCCCGTCGCCGTACGCCTGCTGGTCGTAACCGGCGGGCTCCTGCTCCGGGTAGCCGGCCGGTGCGCCCTCGAAGTTCTGGGCGTCAGTGGGGCCCTGACCGTCGCCGTAGCCCTGCGGGGCGGCGGCGAACCCGTCGGGGCGGGCGGCCTGTCCGGAGCCGTCCCGGCCGCCGGGTGCCTGCGGGTCGGACGGGCCGGGCTGCTGGCCCTGCGGGTCCAGGGCCGCCCGGCGCTCCTCGCGCATCAGTGAACGGCCGACCGGGTTCAGGTCGCGGATGTCGTCCGGAACCTCGTAGCGGCTGTCGTCGAAGCCGAGCTCCGCCGCCGTGCGCAGCGGCTGCTGCTGTTGCTGTTGCCTGCTGAAGTCCTCGCCCGGGTAGGCGTTCTGCTCCGGGATGATCTGGGAGACCGTGAACTCGTCGGGGGCGGGCTGTGTCTCGCCACCGCCACCATGGGTGATCGCGTCCGGCAGCATGACCAGCGAGGTCGTACCGGCCTGCTCGCCCGAGGGGCGCAGCTGGACCCGGATGCCGTGCCGGTCGGACAGCCGGCCGACCACGAACAGGCCCATGCGCTGCGAGATCGCGACGTCCACGGTCGGCGGGTTGGCCAGCTTGTGGTTGATGTCCGCGAAGTCCTCCGCGGTCAGGCCGATGCCCTTGTCGTGGATCTCGATCATCACACGGCCGTCGGGAAGACGGGTCGCGGTGACACGGACCTTGGTCTGGGGCGAGGAGAACGTGGTGGCGTTTTCAAGGAGCTCGGCCAGCAGGTGCACGAGGTCGGTCACCGCGCGGCCGTGGATCTCGGCCTCGGGGACGCCGGACAGCTCGATGCGCTCGTACTGCTCCACCTCGGAGGAGGCGGCGCGCAGCACGTCGACCAGCGGGACGGGCTGGTCCCAGCGGCGGCCCGGCTCCTCGCCGGCGAGGACCAGCAGGTTCTCGCCGTTGCGGCGCATACGGGTGGCAAGGTGGTCCAGCTTGAAGAGGTGCTCCAGCTGGTCCGGGTCGGCCTCGTTGTTCTCCAGGCCGGTGATCAGGGTGAGCTGACCCTCGATCAGCGACTGGTTGCGGCGCGAGAGGTTGGTGAAGATCGCGTTGATGTTGCCCCGCAGCAGAGCCTGCTCGGAGGCGAGCCGTACGGCCTCGCGGTGGACCTGGTCGAAGGCGCGGGCGACCTCGCCGATCTCGTCCGTGGAGTTGATCGGGATCGGGGCGACCCGGGTGTCGACCCGGCCGGGGTCGGTACGGGAGAGCTGGTCGACCAGCATCGGCAGCCGCTGCTCGGCGATGCCGAAGGCGGCGTTGCGCAGCTGGCGCATGGAGCGGCTCATCTGGCGGGCCACCATGCCGGCCAGGATGAACGCGGCGAGCAGGGCGATCACGACGGCGCCGCCGGTGATGAAGGCGTCGCGCTGCGCGTCGGCGGCGATGGCGGCCGCGTCGTCCACCGCTGTGTCGGCGAGGTCCGACTCGATCTCGCGGTAGCCGTCGAACTTGAGGGTGTTGACCGCCCAGTAGTTCTCGGCGGTGATGCCGCGGCCGGCCATCTCGGTGCGGGCGGCCGGGTCCGTGGTGCCGAGCCTCGCGACCTCCGTGATCAGCGTGACCGGGTTCTCGGGCGGTGGCACGTAGTCCGGGTCCGAGGCGGCGTTCTCCTTGGCCAGGGCCGCGCCGTCGGCCTCGATGTCCTTACGGGTCTGCGCCAGGTTGTCCGTGTCGGCCTCGGTGCCACCGCCGATGTACTCCTGGATGGCGATGCCCTCGAGGTAGGCGTAGGACGAGAGAGCGACGCGCTGGCTGGCGAGCTGGCTGTCGGTGGGGCCGGGCTTCACCAGCAGATGCGTACCGATGGAGCGCTGCAGCGACACCGCCGCCTTGGACAGCGAGATCGCGTAGATCGTACGGCCGTAGCTGGTGATGTTGCCGGTGCCCAGACCGAGTTCGTTGGCGAACTGCATCAGAGGGTTGGCCACCTGGACGTAGCCCTCTTCGGTCTCCACACCCTTGAGCTCGGAGGTGTACGCGGCCTCGCGCAGCCGCGTCAGACCGGGTTCGGCCTCGCGCAGCAGCTCCAGCCGGCGCTGCAGGCCCGGTTTGTCCGGCATGGACTGGGCCGCCACGTCGAAGTCGTCGGCGGCCTGGTCCGTCGCGGCACGCGCCTTGACCACGGCCGGGTCGTCCGCGCCCTCGCCCTGCAGCAGCGGAGCCGCGGTGAGGTCACGCTCCAGATAGAGGGCGTTGGCGTAGGTGAGGGAGGCCTGCACCAGACGCGCGGTGTTCTCCGCGTCCTCGGCCTCCTGCCAGGTGTCGATCGAGCCCTTCACCTGGAAGCCGCCCATGACGAGGCCGACCAGCACGGGTATGAGCAGAATCGCGTTCAGCCTGGTGGCCACCCGCCAGTTGCGGGGGGAGATGCGGCCGCCGCTCGGGGCGGGCGCGGCCGTCGGTTCCGTGTCGTGCACGGGAGCGGGAGCCGCTGCGCGCGGCGGCGGGGTGAAGTTGCCCCGGGCCGACGGCTCGGGACTGCTCGTGCTTCGCCTCACTCGACCAACAACCTCTCAGCGGGTCGGCACCAACGTTGTGCCGCAGTGTCTCAGAGCCCGGCGGGCCAACGACTGCTGAGTGCGTCTTTGACCAATGGGCAGTCCAGGCATTCCAGCATGCCCAACAGTTCTCTTCCAAACAGCGGAAGGGAAGGTTCCGGCGTGATGTAAGCCGCAGATAAAACGGTCAAAAAGAGTGAGCCCCGTCAAATGACGGGGCGGTCGTGTGCACAGCGGTACGGCTCGAACGCGTCGCGTGGCGGCCCCGGCCGATTCTTCTGCCGAAACGTTATGAACACCGGGGCCGGCCGTGTCCAAGGACACAGCCGGCTCCGGCGCATCTACGACACCTGCCGTATGCCGTCGCTGCCCGGCTACCGGAGACGTGCCATGAGGGCGTGCTCGACCAGAGTGATCAGCGCGCTCTTGGCGTCCGAGCGGTGCCGGGCGTCGGTGGTGATGATCGGAGTGTCGGGCCCGATCTGCAGGGCCTCGCGCACCTCTTCCGGCTGGTAGGGCTGCTGTCCGTCGAAGCCGTTGAGGGCGACGACGAACGGAAGTCCGCTGTTCTCGAAGTAGTCGACGGCCGGGAAGCAGTCGGCCAGCCGGCGGGTGTCCACCAGGACGACCGCGCCGATCGCGCCGCGCACCAGGTCGTCCCACATGAACCAGAAGCGGTCCTGGCCGGGTGTACCGAAGAGGTACAGGATCAGGTCCTGGTCCAGGGTGATACGGCCGAAGTCCATGGCCACCGTCGTGGTGGTCTTGTCCCCGGTGTGGGTGAGGTCGTCGATGCCCGCGCTGGCGGAGGTCATCACGGCCTCGGTACGCAGCGGGTTGATCTCCGATACGGCACCGACGAACGTGGTCTTGCCCACGCCGAAGCCGCCCGCCACCACGATCTTCGCGGAGGTGGTGGAACGGGTTTCGGAGACCGTCCCGCCGCTAGAGCTTGCGAAGTCCACTGAGCACCCTTTCGAGCAGTGTCACGTCCGGTGCGCCGGTGGTCTCGTCGCCGCCCGGCTGGTGGATGGCGACGAGACCCGCCTCCGCGAGGTCCGCCACCAGGATCCGGGCCACGCCCAGCGGCATGTTCAGGAGCGCCGAAACCTCGGCGACCGACTTCACTTCACGGGTCAGATGGCAGATGCGCTGGTGCTCCGGGAGGAGCCCCATGAGTGCTGCCGGGTCGGCCGTCGTACTGATCAGTGCCTCGATGGCGAGCTGATAGCGCGGCCTGGTCCGGCCACCGGTCATCGCGTAGGGGCGTACCAGTGGCTGGTCGCCCTCGTCCTCGTACGGCTCCGCGTACGGATCATGAGAAGCGGTGGGCGGGGTCATGGATCCTCCGGGCGGGACAGCAAGTCGGTCGGTCAAGCCGTCTGACGGGGCCGGTGGGGGGATTGTGGCGGCCGGACGGTGATTTGGTGAGACGGGTGGTGCCGGGGCCGATCAGTGGAGCAGACTTCCCTGTAGCTCGGCGCGCAGGTCCGGGGTGAGGACCGCCCCCGCACGGTCGACCAGAAGTGCCATCTCGTAGCCGACGAGGCCGATGTCGCACTCGGGGTGAGCGAGGACCGCCAGGGACGAACCGTCCGAGACGGACATGAGGAAGAGGAAACCCCGCTCCATCTCGACGACCGTCTGTGCGACGTCGCCGCCTTCGAAGATACGGGAGGCGCCGGCGGTCAGGGAGGTCAGTCCCGATGCCACGGCCGCGAGCTGGTCCGCGCGGTCGCGCGGGAAGCCCTCGGACAGCGCCAGGAGGAGTCCGTCGGCGGACACGACGACGGTGTGGGACACCCCTGGGGTGTTGTCCACGAAGTTGGTGATCAACCAGTTCAGGTTCTGTGCCGCCTGGCTCATCGGGCTCAACTAACGCTCCTGCTGGTGAGTGGGTCGGGGGAAGCTGCCGGTCTGGGTGGACGAACCGGCCTGACGACCCTGTGCGATACCTCGACGGAGATTGGTCAGCCGGCCGCGCACGTCATCGGGCGCACGGGAGACCTGCGGACCGCTCTGGTGGGACTGCTGCTGAGCCGTGCCCGGGACGAGGTTCGCCTTGGGCACCCGGCGCGGCAGACCGGAGGTGGTGACGCCACCCGCGGCCGGCTGCCGGACGCGTTCGGCCTGCCGGACCAGCTCGTCGTTGGGCGAGCTGCGCCAGGTGGCGGCAACGGACCGCTGCGGGCCGGTCGGCCCCTGCGGCTGCTGCGGTGACTGCTGTTGCGGCTGCTGCTGTTGCTGCGGCTGCTGGGCCGGAGCCTGGGGATTGCCCTGCTCCTCCCGGGCACCGTGGAACCAGTTGCTCTCCAGGGTGTCGTACAGCGGGGTGCGCCCGTCGCCGGGACCGGACGCCGGCGGCAGCGCCCAGGCGTCGCTCTGCCCGCGGCCGTTGTCGGGCCGCTGCGGGGCGGCTCCCTGTCCCGGCTGGGGACGGTCCGGCCGCTGCTGCGGGGCCGCGGGACGCTGGTTGCCGAAGCCGGCTCCCTGCGTCCCGTCCCTCTGCGGACGCTCGAACTGGCCGGTGGAGGCCGGGTCCGCGAGGTTCGGGCGCTCCGGGGCGGGGTACCGCGCGGGAGCCCCGTCGCCCTGGCCCTGCTGGGCCGGGTACTGACCGGTGGAACCGTTGTCGTACGAACCGTTGCCATAGGACCCGGCGTCGTAGGACCCGGCGTCGTAGGACCCGGTGTCGTAGCCCTGCTGGGCCGGGAACTGGCCGGTGTGGGACGGGTTCTGTCCGTTGCCCTGCGCGTTGGGCTGACCGTTGTAACGGTCCGCCGGGGCACCGTAGAGATCACCGCGGACGAACTGGCCCGGGTCCTGGGCGCCGTTCGCACCGGGCCGGCCGTACTGGTCGGTGTGCTGCGGGGCGTCGCCACCGGGAGCACCGTGACGCGGAGCGCCGGAGCCCTGCCGGTCGTCGAACCGCGGCATCTCCGCCGTCGCGCCGACACCGTGCTGGTCGTCGAACCGCGGCATGGCGTTCGTCCGGGCGGCGTCCGGCTCGTCGTGGCCGCGCGGGGCGTCCAGCGGAGTCCGGGGCACCGGCGGCTGGGCGTTCTCGTCGCTCCAGCTGGGCACCCGCGGCTGCTGGTCGCCGCCGGGCAGCTCGGCGCGCGGACCGTTGCCGCGCGGCGGAAGCTGCGGACGACGGCCGCGCTCGGCGTTGCCGTTGCCCCGCTGCTGGGGAACGTCACCCCGGCCGCCGCCGAACATGTCCTGGCCCTGCGCCCCGCCCTGACCCGCGGACTGCATCCCCTGCGGGGCACCCGGAGCCTGGCCGCCGTAGCCGGCACCCGCGCCGGCCGGGGCCGGACGGCCCTGCGACGGAGCGCCGCCCTGCTCGAACAGCGACGGAGCGGACGACCTGCCGGGCTGGCCCTGCTGGCCACGCGCCCCTCCCGGGGCACCCGGCCGGCCCTGGCCGTCCCGTCCGGGCAGCGCGGCCCGCGGACCCTGGCCCGCGCCGAGCAGGCCACCGCCGGACGCACCGGCACCGAGGGCACCGTCACCGGACTGACCGCCACCGGCGGACCGGCGGGCCGCCGCCGCACCGGCCGCGGCCTGCGCGGCGGCGGGACCGCCGCCGACACTCGGCTGACCGGGCTTGCCCTGGGGCTTCTTGCCGCCCTGGGCGACATCGACGGGCAGCATGACCAGCGCGGTCGTACCACCGGAGTCGGACGGACGGAGCTGGATCCGGATGCCGTGCCGCTGCGACAGCCGGCCGACCACGAACAGACCCATGCGGCGGGAGACGGAGACGTCCACGGTGGGCGGCGAGGCGAGCCGCTCGTTGATCGCCGCCAGGTCCTCCGGGGACAGACCGATACCGGTGTCGTGGATCTCGATCAGCACACGGCCGTCGGGCAGCGCGTGACCGGTGACCTTGACCTTGGTCTGCGGGGAGGAGAACGAGGTCGCGTTCTCCAGCAGCTCGGCGAGCAGGTGGACGAGGTCGTTGACGACCCGGCCGGCCACTTCGGTGGTGGGTACGGAGGCCAGTTCGATGCGCTCGTACTGCTCCACCTCGGAGGCCGCGGCACGGAGCACGTCGACCAGCGGGACCGGGCGGGTCCACCGTCGTCCGGGCTCCTCACCGGCGAGGACCAGCAGGTTCTCACCGTTGCGGCGCATACGGGTGGCGAGGTGGTCCAGCTTGAACAGCGAGGACAGCTGGTCCGGGTCGGCCTCGCGGGACTCCAGTTCGGAGATCAGCGACAGCTGGCGCTGGATCAGACCCTGGGAGCGGCGCGAGAGGTTGGTGAACATCGCGTTGACGTTGCCCCGCAGCAGGGCCTGCTCGGCGGCGAGGCGGACCGCCTCGCGGTGCACGTCGTCGAAGGCCGCGGCCACACGGCCGATCTCGTCCCGGGAGTGCACACCGACCGACTCCACGGACGTGTCGACGTCCTGCGGGTCGGACTCGGACAGCTGCTTGACCAGCTCGGGCAGACGTTCCTGGGCGACCTTGGTCGCGGTGTCCTCGAGGCGGCGCAGCGATCGGATCATGGAGCGGGCCACGACGAAGGCGCCGACCAGCGAGACGCCGAGCACGATCAGGATCAGCGCACCGGAGATGATCGCGTCGCGCTCGGTGGCGCTGCGCAGCTCGCGGGCCTTCTGTTCCATCTCCTCGAGCAGCGTGTGCTCGACGTTCTTCATCTGCTGGAGCTTGGTGGAGCTGTCGTCCAGCCAGTCGCGGTAGGACCGCTTGTCCATCGACTCCAGGCCGTCGGCCGACACCAGGGCACGGCCCGCGTACTTGTCGGTGGCCTGGATGGTGGCGTTGCCGTCCTCGATGGGCAGCAGCAGCTCGGTGGCCGAGTCCTCGCCGTAGATGCTCTTGAAGCTGCGCACCTCGGACTTCTGGCTCTCCAACGCCGACTCGGCGTAGAGCCGGTCGTTCTCGGCGAGGTCGCCGAAGCTGGTGTTGTTGGCGGGCAGGGCCGCCGCGAGGACCGCGCGCTGGATCGACGCGTACTCCTTGGCGGCGGAGAAGGCCCCCAGGGCGCGCGTGCGCTGGATCATCTCGGAGTTGCTGGTCGCCTCGGCCATGTCCTGGGAGAGGCCGATCAGGTTCTCGATCAGGCGGTGGTACGCCTCGACGGTCTGGGTGGAGTTGCCCTCCGCCACATAGGCCGTGTTGCGGATCTTGGCGAGGTCGCCCAGGTCACCGGCGAGCTGGACAAGGTTGTCGCGGACACCGGTGAGATTGCCGTCCCGGCTGGCGCTGTCGATCTCCTCGGAACTGTCGAGGAAGTTCTTCAGGGCACGGTCGGTCTTCTCACGGTGGCCCTTGACCCCGAAGTCGGTGGCCTTGCCGCCGTGCGCCAGCGGGCCGGCCGACTGGTCGCGCTCCTCCTGGAGCGCGGCGGCGAGCTCGGTGGCCTGCTGGGTCATGTCCGTCAGCAGCTTCATGTTGTCGAGCTGCTGGATGTCGTCCATCGACTGGTTGATACGCAGGGCGCCCAGCGAGGTGGCCGCGACCACCGGGAGCGCGAGCAGCGACACCAGCCGGGTGGAGATCCGCCAGTTGCGCAGGGCTACGCGCGGCCCCGGACCGGTGGGGTTCTTCGGAGACTTCGCCGGGGCCGGGGGAGCACTCTCCGGTCCCGCGGACTTGGCGCCGGGGCGCTCGCCGCCTTCACCGTTCACCGCCGGGCCCTGGTTCTGGTTCTGGGCGTGCTGGGGCGAGGAGCCGACGGCCATGGGGCCATTCCCGCCGTGCTCCGGCTCCGCCGAAGCGCTGCCATCCCTCTTGAAACGTCCCTGCACTAGCGTCGCAACCTCTGGACCAGGCGCCCCTCCGCGTGAGCGGCGGGACACGGTGTCGGCGTCATAGGGGCGCCCTGAATACGCCCCCGTGGTGGTCGTGAGTGACCGGCGCGGGTTCCCCCTTGCTCACCGCCACGCTGGCGCGTTCGTGCGCCCCCTGTGCGCCGGATCGGAATCTGCGGCGGTCGTTGGAATTCCAGCACAGTGCGGGATCTCCCAACAAGGGCCATGGGGTATGCCGTGACATACATGACACCGCGTGAGGAGGAGGTCACCCGATGTGGAAAGTGATCTCTGGCAAAGGGGGTGAATAGGGGTGATTGCGTCGAGTGAATCCGGGGTCGATCCGGTGTCCCAGTCGCGATGATCAGGAGCGGAATAGCTGCTTCAGGTGCCCAATGTCCGTTTCGCTCGGACGGGAAAGCGGTCCGGATTGTGCGATTTGCCCCTCGATTCGTGAGCAAACTCACACGCGCGGGACGGTCTCCCGCGGCGGTCGGGCGGGAATCGCATGTTTAGCCTGACGCTTTACAGAGACGGCACAACAGACAACCCGCGCCCGAGGGGCGGTCCCCGGACCCCGTCGGACGCCCGCCAACAGGACAGGGTCGAATAAACAGTGAAGACGACGATGTTCCACAAGATCGCCAACCCGCGACGCACGACGCTGGCCCACCTCGACGGCGCAGCCGAACTGCAGACGCCGGTCCAGCAGGAGCACGCCGTCGAACTCCCGGCCCAGACCGCCAATCCCAGGCGCACCATCCTCATGGAGATGCCGACCGCGGCCGGCGCCGCGAGCTAGTCCCCCTTCCGGTACCGGCACCGACTGGTACGGGCACCGGCCCCGAAACGCTCAAAGGCCCCGGCGACGGCCCGAGCGACCGGAGCGGCCCCGCGGCGTCCCCTTTCCAGGGGGCGCCGCTCCGTGCTGTACGCGGGGCGATGCGCGAGGCACGCGCCCCCTGCCGCGTTAGCCTGGAGCGTCAGACTCCAGCCAGCTCAGTCAAGGTCAAGGGGCCAAGCATCCCGTGCGCATCGCCAGATTCTCCATTGACGGGAACGTCGCCTTCGGCGCGGTCGAGGGCGACCAGCAGGACGAGCTCGTCCTGGACATCATCAAGGGCATCCCGTTCACGGACTTCGAACTCTCCGGCACGAAGGTCCCGGTGAGCAAGGTCAGGCTGCTGCCCCCGGTGCTTCCCAACAAAGTGGTGGCCTTCGGCCGCAACTACGCCGAACACGCGAGGGAGATGGGCAACGAGGTGCCCGACGCCCCGTTCGCCTTCTTCAAGCCCGCCACCTCGGTGATCGGCCCCGGCGACCAGATCCAGTACCCCTCCTTCTCCGAGGAGGTGCACCACGAGGCCGAACTGGCCGTGGTGATCGGCCGGCTCTGCCGCGAGGTCCCGCGCGAGCGCGTCAAGGACGTGATCTTCGGCTACACCTGCGCCAACGACGTCACCGCCCGCGACGTCCAGCGGCGCGAGAAGCAGTGGGCGCGCGCCAAGGGCTTCGACACCTCCTGCCCGCTCGGCCCCTGGGTGGAGACGGACCTGGACATCACCGCCGCCGGCGACCTCACCGTCCAGCTCACGGTCAACGGCGAACAGCGCCAACTCGGCCGTACCAGCGAGATGATCCACTCCATCGAGGACCTGATCGTCAACATCTCCGAGGCGATGACGCTGCTCCCCGGCGACGTGATCCTCACGGGCACCCCGGCCGGCGTCGGCCCCCTCAACGTCGGCGACGAGGTCGCCGTCACCATCGAAGGCATCGGCACTCTCACCAACAAGGTTGTCAAGCGTGGCTAGCGCATCAGGCTCCCCCGTACGTGTCCGTTTCTGTCCCTCGCCCACCGGCAACCCCCACGTGGGCCTGGTCCGCACCGCCCTGTTCAACTGGGCGTTCGCCAAGCACCACCAGGGCACGCTGGTCTTCCGCATCGAGGACACCGACGCGGCCCGCGACTCCGAGGAGTCGTACGACCAGCTGCTCGAGGCGATGCGGTGGCTCGGCTTCGACTGGGACGAGGGCCCCGAGGCCGGCGGCCCGCACGCGCCGTACCGCCAGTCGCAGCGCATGGACATCTACACGGACGTCGCCGCCAAGCTCCTCGAGGCCGGCCACGCCTACCACTGCTACTGCTCCCAGGAGGAGCTGGACACCCGCCGCGAGGCCGCCCGCGCCGCCGGCAGGCCCTCCGGATACGACGGCCACTGCCGTGAGCTCACCGATGCCCGGGTCGAGGAGTACAAGGCCCAGGGCCGCGAGCCGATCGTCCGCTTCCGGATGCCCGACGAGACGATCACCTTCACCGACCTGGTCCGCGGCGAGCTGACCTTCACCCCGGAGAACGTCCCGGACTACGGCATCGTGCGCGCCAACGGCGCTCCGCTGTACACGCTGGTCAACCCGGTCGACGACGCCCTGATGGAGATCACCCACGTCCTGCGCGGCGAGGACCTGCTCTCCTCCACCCCGCGCCAGATCGCCCTCTACAAGGCGCTGACCGAGCTGGGCATCGCGAAGCGGACCCCGGCCTTCGGCCACCTGCCCTACGTCATGGGCGAGGGCAACAAGAAGCTCTCCAAGCGCGACCCCCAGTCGTCGCTCAACCTCTACCGGGAGCGCGGCTTCCTCCCCGAGGGCCTGCTCAACTACCTCTCCCTGCTCGGCTGGTCGCTCTCCGCCGACCAGGACATCTTCACGATCGAGGAGATGGTCGCGGCCTTCGACGTCAGCGACGTCAACCCCAACCCGGCCCGCTTCGACCTCAAGAAGTGCGAGGCGATCAACGCCGACCACATCCGCCTGCTCGAGGTGAAGGACTTCACCGAGCGCTGCCGCCCGTGGCTGAAGGCCCCCGTCGCCCCCTGGGCACCCGAGGCCTTCGACGAGGCCAAGTGGCAGGCCGTCGCCCCGCACGCGCAGACCCGCCTCAAGGTGTTGTCGGAGATCACGGACAACGTCGACTTCCTCTTCCTGCCGGAGCCGGTCTTCGACGAGGCCTCCTGGACCAAGGCGATGAAGGAGGGCTCCGACGCCCTGCTGCGCACCGCCCGCGAGAAGCTGGACGCGGCCGACTGGGCGTCGGCCGCGTCCCTGAAGGAGGCAGTCCTGGCCGCCGGCGAGGCCCACGGCCTCAAGCTCGGCAAGGCACAGGCCCCGGTCCGCGTCGCCGTCACCGGCCGCACGGTCGGCCTGCCCCTCTTCGAGTCCCTCGAGGTCCTGGGCAAGGAGACGACCCTGACCCGCATCGACGCGGCCCTGGCGAGGCTCGCCGCGTAGTCCCACCCCGGGAGAGGGGCGGCACCCGGAAGTACGGGGTGCCGTCCCTCTCCTCTTGTCGGTACCGTCGGTTGCATGGCGATCCGAGCAGTTGTCTGGGACGTGGACGACACCCTCTTCGACTACACCTCCGCCGACCGCGAGGGCATGCGGGCGCATCTCCTCGCCGAGGAGCTGCTCGCCGGGTACGCCTCCGTGGAGGAGGCGTTGTCGCGCTGGCGGGAGGTGACCGACCTCCAGTGGGCCCGGTTCGCCGCGGGCGAGGTCGACTTCGAGACCCAGCGCCGCGACCGTACCCGGGTGTTCCTGGGACGCGAACTGAGCGACGACGAGGCCGACGACTGGTTCGGGCGCTACCTCGTCCACTACGAGTCCGCCTGGTCCCTGTTCCCGGACGTCCTGCCGGTCCTCGACGCGCTCGCCGCCAGTCACCGGCACGCCGTGCTGTCCAACTCCAGCCTGCACGTCCAGGACCCCAAGCTGCGCGCCCTCGGCGTCCACGACCGCTTCGAGACCATCCTGTGCGCCGCCGAGCTGGGTGTCTCCAAGCCCGAGGCCGGCGCGTTCCTGGCGGCCTGCGAGGCCCTGGCGCTGCCCCCCGGCCAGGTCGCGTACGTCGGCGACCATCCCGAGATCGACGGACGGGGCGCCGCGGAGGCCGGGCTGCTGTCCGTGTGGATCGACCGGGGCGGGGCGTACGCGACCGCCGAGCCGCCCGTGGGACCGCGCAGGATCGTCTCCCTCGGCGAACTCCCCGCACTCCTCCGCGCGGATACCCGTTTTGGAGCCCCGACCGGCATCGGGTAATGTTCTTCCTGCGCCGCGGGGGTCCGGGCCGGAAGGTCGAAGCCCTCAGGCGCACAGCTAGAACAAGAACCCTCCGGGGCTTGCGTTCCAGTGGCCTATGGTGTAATTGGCAGCACGACTGATTCTGGTTCAGTTAGTCTTGGTTCGAGTCCAGGTAGGCCAGCTCGCAGAGCTCATCTGCAAAGTGCGGATCTCATCCGCAAGCCCCCGTTGTGTAGCGGCCTAGCACGCTGCCCTCTCAAGGCAGTAGCGCCGGTTCGAATCCGGTCGGGGGTACAGATCCTTCCCGCGAGGGCAGCAGGGTAGCTCCCACTGCTCACGATGCAGGATCGCTAGGGCCCCCGTTGTGTAGCGGCCTAGCACGCCGCCCTCTCAAGGCGGTAGCGCCGGTTCGAATCCGGTCGGGGGTACTGAACTGGTCTAAACCATCATTGGTCTATGGTGTAATTGGCAGCACGACTGATTCTGGTTCAGTTAGTCTTGGTTCGAGTCCAGGTAGACCAGCTCGGACCTGCGGAAACGCAGTGTCCATGCCCCCGTTGTGTAGCGGCCTAGCACGCCGCCCTCTCAAGGCGGTAGCGCCGGTTCGAATCCGGTCGGGGGTACAAAGAAGGAAGCCCTCCACTTCGGTGGAGGGCTTTCGTCGTGTCCGTACATCCACCGCGTATCCGCAGGTCCGGGGGAGGGCCTGCCGCGGCGTTGAGGCGGGCCGTTCCCCACGGGACGACAGGGAAAACGGTCAGGTGCGGCGCAGCGCCTCGGAGAGGCGGGTCGCGGAGTCGATGACGGCCTGGGCGTGCATCCGGCCCGGGTGGCGGCTCAGTCGCTCGATCGGCCCCGAGACCGAGACGGCGGCCACCACGCGGTTGGACGGGCCGCGCACCGGCGCGGAGACCGAGGCCACACCGGGCTCGCGCTCCCCGATCGACTGCGCCCAGCCGCGGCGCCGGACACCCGACAGGGCCGTCGCCGTGAAACGGGCGCCCTGCAGGCCGCGGTGCAGGCGCTCCGGCTCCTCCCAGGCCATCAGGATCTGCGCGGAGGAACCGGCCTTCATCGTGAGCGTGGAGCCCACCGGGACCGTGTCCCGCAGACCGGACAGGCGCTCGGCCGCGGCGACACAGATACGCATGTCGCCCTGGCGGCGGTAGAGCTGGGCGCTCTCGCCGGTGATGTCGCGGAGGTGCGTGAGCACGGGGCCCGCCGTGGCGAGCAGCCGGTCCTCGCCGGCCGCCGCGGCCAGCTCGGCCATGCGCGGGCCGAGGATGAACCTGCCCTGCATGTCGCGTGCCACCAGCCGGTGGTGTTCCAGGGCCACGGCCAGGCGGTGGGCCGTGGGTCGTGCCAGTCCGGTGGCACCGACCAACCCCGCGAGGGTGGCCGGACCGGACTCCAGAGCGCTCAGGACAAGGGCTGCCTTGTCCAGAACGCCGACGCCGCTACTGTTGTCCATGCAACGATACTCACGTCTCACTCTGTGAAACGCAAGTTCAATTTTCGGTGGAACGCGCCACTCTGGACGTACACAGTTCATCAGCACCACGGCCCGTGAATCACCGGGCCGGGCGGCGACGCCCCGGAAGCGGGGGTGGGGGCGCCGTCTCCTCACAGATCTCTAGTTGGGCCGGCGCGCCTTTGCCGGCCGGAGGGAAAGCGATGGGTAGGACACTCGCGGAGAAGGTCTGGGACGACCACGTCGTCCGGCGCGCCGAGGGCGAGCCCGACCTCCTCTTCATCGATCTGCACCTGCTGCACGAGGTGACCAGCCCCCAGGCCTTCGACGGCCTCCGCAAGAGCGGCCGCACGGTGCGTCGCCTCGACCTCACCATCGCGACCGAGGACCACAACACCCCGACCCTCGACATCGACAAGCCCATCGCCGACCCGGTCTCCCGCATCCAGCTGGAGACGCTGCGGGCGAACTGCGCCGAGTTCGGCGTCCGGCTGCACTCGCTGGGCGACGTCGAGCAGGGCGTCGTGCATGTCGTCGGACCCCAGCTGGGCCTGACCCAGCCCGGCATGACCGTGGTCTGCGGAGACTCGCACACCTCCACGCACGGCGCGTTCGGCGGACTGGCCTTCGGTATCGGCACCTCCCAGGTCGAGCACGTCCTCGCCACCCAGACGCTGCCGCTGGCCCGCCCGAAGACCATGGCGATCACCGTCGACGGCGAACTGCCCGACGGCGTCACGGCCAAGGACCTGATCCTGGCGGTCATCGCGCGCATCGGCACCGGCGGCGGCCAGGGCTACATCCTGGAGTACCGCGGCGAGGCCATCGAGAAGCTCTCGATGGAGGCCCGCATGACCATCTGCAACATGTCGATCGAGGCCGGCGCCCGCGCGGGCATGATCGCCCCCGACGAGACGACGTTCGCCTACCTCGAGGGCCGTCCGCACGCCCCGAAGGGCGAGGACTGGGACGCGGCCGTCGCCTACTGGAAGACGCTGCGCACCGACGACGACGCCGAGTTCGACGCCGAGGTCGTCATCGACGCCTCCCGGCTGTCCCCGTTCGTCACCTGGGGCACCAACCCGGGCCAGGGCGCGCCGCTGTCCGCGGCGGTCCCCGACCCCGCCTCGTACGAAGACGCCTCGGAGCGCCTCGCCGCCGAAAAGGCCCTGGAGTACATGGGGTTGGAGGCCGGTCAGCCCCTGACCTCCATCAACGTCGACACCGTCTTCGTAGGGTCCTGCACCAACGGGCGGATCGAGGACCTGCGCGCCGTCGCGGACATCGTCAAGGGCCGCAAAGTCGCCGACGGGGTGCGGATGCTGGTCGTCCCGGGCTCCGCGCGGGTCGGTCTGCAGGCCGTCTCCGAGGGCCTGGACGTGGTCTTCAAGGAGGCCGGTGCCGAGTGGCGGCACGCGGGCTGTTCCATGTGCCTGGGCATGAACCCCGACCAGCTCGCTCCCGGTGAGCGCTCCGCGTCCACCTCCAACCGCAACTTCGAGGGCCGGCAGGGCAAGGGGGGGCGTACCCATCTGGTGTCCCCGCAGGTCGCCGCCGCCACCGCGGTCCTCGGCCACCTGGCCTCCCCGGCCGACCTCGCCGCCGACACCCGTACGCCCGCTGGAGTCCGATAGCCATGGAAGCATTCACCACGCACACCGGCCGGGCCGTCCCGCTGCGCCGCAGCAACGTCGACACCGACCAGATCATCCCCGCCCACTGGCTCAAGAAGGTGACGCGGGACGGGTTCGAGGACGGGTTGTTCGAGGCCTGGCGCAAGGACCCGGAGTTCGTGCTCAACCGCCCCGAGCGCGAGGGCGCCACGGTCCTGGTCGCCGGCCCCGACTTCGGCACCGGCTCCTCCCGCGAGCACGCCGTCTGGGCGCTGCAGAACTACGGCTTCAAGACCGTGATCTCCTCCCGCTTCGCCGACATCTTCCGCGGCAACTCGCTGAAGAACGGCCTGCTCACCGTCGTCATCGAGCAGAGGATCGTGGACGCGCTCTGGGAGCTCACCGAGCGGGACCCCGAGGCCGAGATCACCGTCGACCTCGAGGCCCGCGAGGTGCGCGCCGAGGGGATCACCGCCGCCTTCGAGCTCGACGAGAACTCCCGCTGGCGGCTGCTGAACGGGCTCGACGACATCTCCATCACCCTGCAGAACGAGGCGGACATCGCCACGTACGAGGCGAAGCGCCCGTCGTTCAAGCCGCGGACGCTCACGGCGCAGGGAGCCTGACCCTCCGCAGCACGCAGTCCGGGCGGCAGGTCGACTTTCAGCCACGCGAACCCCCTTCCGTACCCCCGATCGGCCCGATCGGGGGTACGGCCGTGTCTGCACCCGTTCGGACCCGCGCGCCCTCTTGAGGCCTGGCAACTTCCCACGTTATGAAGGTGGTTGCCGGGGTACACGTGTCACGTGCGCGTTGCCCCGGAGTGTGCTCGGACCACCGTCCGAGGTGGCAGTTGCCCCCTGCGCAGGCGACAACTCGCCCCAGATGGCACAATCTGTGCATGGAACGCGACGGCCAACTCGAGCTTTACGCGGCGGTCGCGGTCCGGCTCAAAGAAGCGCATGCAAGAGTGCGCGCACTGCAAGTACCGGAGGGCGTACGGATGGCGCTGGCCCGGAAGCTGCTGGTCATTACGGCCGCGGCCAAGCACGATCTCGCCTCTGCGGCAAAGCGGCTGGAGCGGTTCATCACGGACCTCGACGAGGGCCGATTTCCCGAAGAGGAACGCTGAACCGCTCGAGGCGGCCGAGCTCGTTGCGGCACAAGGGTGATAAGCCCGTTTCGTGTTTGATTTGCGGTATATATCTGCCTAACGTGCGAAAACGCTTGAACGGATTCGTTCGGGCGATGTCTCCGAAGGGGAAGACGTGAACAAGGCGCAGCTCGTAGAAGCGATTGCCGACAAGATGGGCGGCCGGCAGCAGGCCGCCGATGCCGTCGACGCCGTCCTGGACGCCGTCGTCCGTGCTGTGGTCGCGGGTGACCGGGTCTCGGTCACCGGCTTCGGTTCGTTCGAGAAGGTCGACCGCCCGGCCCGCTACGCCCGCAACCCCCAGACCGGCGAGCGGGTCCGGGTCAAGAAGACGTCGGTGCCGCGTTTCCGTGCGGGCCAGGGTTTCAAGGACCTGGTGAGCGGCTCGAAGAAGCTGCCGCGCGGTGGCGAGGTCGCCGTCAAGAAGGCACCCAAGGGCAGCCTGTCCGGCGGGGCTTCCGCGACGGTGAAGAAGGCCGCCGCGAAGAAGGCGACGGCGAAGCGGGCCGCCGCCAAGAAGACCACCGCCAAGAAGACCACCGCGAAGAAGACCACCGCCAAGAAGGCCACCGGCGCGTCCGCGGCGACCGCCAAGACCTCCGCCGCGAAGAAGACGACCGCCAAGAAGTCCCCGGCGAAGAAGGCGACGGCCACGAAGGCGCCCGCCAAGAAGTCGACCGCACGCAAGACCACCGCCAAGAAGACCACCGCCCGCAAGAAGTAGCGGCGGCGAAGCGGTACTCACGCGCCGGGCCGGACTCCGTGACGGAGTCCGGCCCGCGGTGTGCCGGAGCACACCCGGAACGGCGTCGGAGCGTGGACGGTGGTCAGAACGTCTGGAGCGTCACCAGGGTGATCCGTCGGGCCGCGCCCTCGCCCCGGGTCTCGATGCGCACGCGCTGCCCGGGACGCAGCAGTCTCAGGCCTCCCGCGTCGAACGCCGGTGCGTCGAAGGGCACCGGAGTGCCGTCGTCCAGCAGCACCTGGCCGCTTCGGCTCTCGGGGTCGTAGGTGTACGCGGTCGCCTGCATGGCCGCAGCCTACTGCTCCGCGATCAGCAGCCGTGCGGTGGCGGCCGCCGTGCGGGGCCCCACCCCCAGCGCCAGCGCCGCCCGCAGATCGTCCCCCGTGTCCACGTCCTGCCGTACGGAATCCACCGAGCCGAGGCACAGTTCGACGGCTCCCCGCGCGCGGTGCCGGGCCCGGGAAGCGGGTCCGAAGGACGGCCGCAGTTCCTCCGTCGCCGCCGCTGCGAGCAGCGTGGTGCCGACGCCCGCGGTGTCGGGGAGGAACGCGCGCGGGAACGCGGCCGCCCCCTCCAGTACGCGCGCCAGTTCGGCCGGGCGCAGCGCCGGGAGATCGGCGTTCAGGGCAGCCACGGGGCCCGCGTGCCACACGGTCCGCACGGTCGCGGCCGCGTGGGCGAGGGCCGCGTTCAGGCCGCTGCCCGGCTCGTCGGCGACGATGCCCGCACCCAGCGCGGCCAGCTCGCGGCCGGCCAGGGCGTCGTCCGTGACGACCACCACGTCCCGCACCGCGCGGCATGCCAGGGCGGCCGCCACCGTGTCCTGTGCGAAGGCGAGCGCGAGCCCCGGACGCAGGGCGTCGTCCGCGGTGCCGGAGAGCCTGCTCTTGGCCTCGGCCAGCGGTTTCAGGGGTACCACCAAGGTCCACTGCACGCGTGTTACGTCCCTCTCTTGTCGTCGTCATTGTCCCCCGCGGCCCCCGGCGGCCGGGGTACTGGGGCGTACGGTGTTCTCGACAGACCGTCGGCCCGGGGCGACACTTGTGCGGCCCACCTGGCCCCCGGGTCCAGGACTTAGAGGAAGGTGTCCCTGTGCCGCGCCGCAGAATCGGCTTCGCGTACCGCTTCGCCGCGGTGATCTGCAAACCCCCGCTGGTGGTTCTGCTCAAGCGGGAGTGGCGCGGAATGGAGAACATTCCGGCCCAAGGTGGATTTATCACTGCGGTAAATCACAATTCGCACATTGACCCCGTCGCCTACGGACACTTTCAGTACAACACCGGTCGTGTTCCGCGATTCCTGGCGAAGAGCGGTCTTTTCAACAAGGGATTCGTCGGTGCCATGATGCGCGGCACCGGGCAGATCCCCGTCTATCGCGAAAGCACGGACGCGCTCAGCGCCTTCCGGGCCGCGATCGACGCCGTGGAGCGCGGCGAATGCGTTGCCTTCTACCCCGAGGGCACTCTCACCCGCGACCCGGACGGCTGGCCCATGACCGGCAAGACCGGTGCCGCGCGGGTCGCCCTGGAGACCAGGTGCCCCGTCGTCCCGGTCGCGCAGTGGGGAGCCAACGAGGTGCTGCCGCCGTACGCCTCCAAGCCCCGCCTCTTCCCGCGCAAGACGCACCGTGTGCTGGCCGGACCGCCGGTCGACCTGGACCGTTTCTACGGCCGGGAGATGACCCCCGAGCTGCTCAGGGAGGCGACCGGGGCCATCATGGCCGCGGTGACCCGCCAGCTGGAGGAGATCCGCGGCGAGAAGGCCCCCGAGGAGCCCTACGATCCGCAGCGTGAACGCGTGGAACAGCGTCACAAGACCCGGGCCCAGACCCGGCGCAGGTGCTCCGCCGGCTCGTGCGGGTCCGGACCGGCGGAACACCGGCACCAGGAACGGCAGAACGAACAGCGGTGGCCCGGGGAACGTGCCACCGCGCGGGAAGAAGGGCTGAACACGTGAGCAAGCCGGTCAAGGCGGCCGTCTTCGGCACCGGATCGTGGGGTACGGCCTTCGGCATGGTGCTCGCCGACGCCGGATGCGACGTGGTGCTGTGGGCGCGACGCCCCGGACTCGTCGACGCGGTCAACTCCACCCGCACCAACCCCGACTACCTGCCCGGAGTCGAACTCCCGGCGAACCTGCGGGCCACCACGGACGCCGCCGAGGCCGCGCGCGACGCCGACTTCACCGTCCTCACGATCCCCTCCCAGACGCTGCGCGACAACCTCGCCGGATGGAAGCCGCTGCTCGCCCCGGACACGGTCCTGGTGTCACTGATGAAAGGCGTCGAACTCGGCTCCGCCATGCGGATGAGCGAGGTGATCGAGGACGTCGCCGGGGTCGGCGCCGACCGGATCGCCGTGGTCACCGGACCCAACCTCGCCCGGGAGGTCGCCGCCCGGATGCCGGCCGCCACCGTCGTCGCCTGCACCGACGAGGCCGTCGCCCAGCGGCTCCAGACCGCCTGCCACACGCCGTACTTCCGCCCGTACACCAACACCGACGTCGTCGGCTGCGAGCTGGGCGGCGCCGTGAAGAACGTGATCGGGTTGGCCGTCGGCATCGCGGACGGCATGGGGCTCGGCGACAACGCCAAGGGCTCGCTCATCACCCGCGGGCTCGCCGAGACCACCCGGCTCGGGGTCGCGCTCGGCGCGGACCCGCTGACCTTCGCCGGGCTCGCGGGCCTGGGCGACCTGGTGGCCACGTGCTCCTCGCCGCTCTCGCGCAACCACACCTTCGGCACCAACCTCGGCAAGGGCATGACCCTGCAGGAGACCGTCGCGGTCACCAGACAGACCGCCGAGGGCGTCAAGTCCTGCGAGTCGGTGCTGGATCTGGCCCGTCGGCACGGCGTCGACATGCCGCTCACCGAGACGGTCGTCGGCATCGTGCACGAGGGCACGCCCCCGGTGGTCGCCCTCAAGGAACTGATGTCGCGCAGCGCGAAGCCGGAACGACACTGAGCGACGGCGGAGCGCCGGCGGCACCGTCCCGCGCGCCGGCCCTCCGTTTGCCGCACCGTGGGCGCTGTATCGGGGGTACGGCCACCGGGTACCCTCATCGCCATATGAGCACCCAGAACCTCCCCCAGACCCCCGAGCAGCCGCCTCGCAAGCCGCGTGTGGCCGTTGTGTTCGGCGGGCGCAGCTCCGAACACGGGATCTCCGTGGTCACCGCCGGCGCCGTCCTCAGGGCCATCGACCGGACGAAGTACGACGTCCTGCCGATCGGTATCACCCGGGACGGCCGCTGGGCACTCACCGCCGACGAGCCGGACCGCATGGCCATCGTCGACCGGCGCCAGCCCAGTGTGGACCAGCTCACCGACGCGGCCGAGGGCACGGTGGTGCTCCCCCTCGACCCCGCGAACCGCGAGGTCGTCTACAGCGAGCCCGGTTCGGTGCCGAAGGCGCTCGGCGAGGTCGACGTCGTCTTCCCCGTGCTGCACGGCCCCTACGGTGAGGACGGCACCCTGCAGGGACTCCTGGAGCTCTCCGGCGTTCCCTACGTGGGCTCCGGGGTGCTCGCCTCCGCCGTCGGGCAGGACAAGGAGTACATGAAGCGGGTGTTCACCTCCTTCGGGCTCAAGGTCGGCCCGTACGTGGTGATCCGGCCCCGCGAGTGGGAGAACGACGAGTCCGCCGCCCGCAAGAAGATCGTCGACTTCGCCGGGGAGCACGGCTGGCCGCTGTTCGTGAAGCCCGCGCGGGCGGGCTCCTCGATCGGCATCACCAAGGTCGACGACCTCGCCGGCCTGGACGAGGCGATCACCGAGGCCCGGCGGCACGACCCGAAGATCCTGGTGGAGGCCACCCTGCGCGGCCGCGAGATCGAATGCGGGGTGCTGGAGTTCGAGGACGGCCCGCGTGCCTCGGTGCCCGCAGAGATC
Organism: Streptomyces sp. NPDC058632; assembly: GCF_042717095.1. Taxonomy (NCBI): domain Bacteria; kingdom Bacillati; phylum Actinomycetota; class Actinomycetes; order Kitasatosporales; family Streptomycetaceae; genus Streptomyces; species Streptomyces sp. NPDC058632. The sequence continues at coordinate 34,589 of NZ_JBHXQZ010000084.1, forward strand.
CCGCCGCCCGACGCGCACGCCTACTACGACTTCGAGGCCAAGTACATCGACTCCACGCCCGGCATGGTGCCCGCACCGCTGACCGGCGAGGAGACCGCCGAGGTGCGCCGGCTGGCGGTGGAGGCGTTCGAGGCGGCGGGCTGCGAAGGGCTGGTGCGCGCGGACTTCTTCCTCACCGAGGACGGCGGGTTCGTCATCAACGAGATCAACACGATGCCCGGCTTCACGCCCATCTCGATGTACCCGAAGATGTGGGAGGCCACCGGCATCGAGTACTCCGAGCTGGTGGACCGGCTGGTGCAGGCGGCGCTCCGTCGGCGAACCGGACTGCGCTGAGGCGCACGGCCCAAAGGCCGGGAGGTCAGGAGACCGGGCCCAGGGCCTGTCCGGCGGGTCATGCCGAAGACGTGGAATCCGGCACGCCCGTCCGCGGCGTTGTCGTCGGTCGCCGGCTTCCCCGGGCTCCCGGCCCCGCCCGGGCGGGGAGGGGCCCCCTCGCGTCGGCGCCCTCCTCCGC
>NZ_JBHXQZ010000085.1:0-2955 GCF_042717095.1 Streptomyces sp. NPDC058632
GCCGCCGTCCCCTGTGCGGCGGCTCCCCGGCCGGGGGTGGGTCAGGCCCTGGCGTGGCCGTTCAGTGCGGCCAGCGGGGTGTCCGCGAGGCCCAACTCCCCAGCTTTTTCAATCAGTTGCTTGATCTGTCCGGAGTTGTCGCCGCCCGCCTGCATCAGCTTCATGAGCAGCGCGGACACCGTCAGGTGCTGTATGTCGGCGCTCGACACGGAGCCCAGGATCCGGCTCACGTCGTCGGTGAAGCTCGCCGAGCCGTCCAGCCACGGGCCGGCGAGGGCCTGGGCGGTCTCGGAGTGCTGGACGAACCCGTCGATGCCCTTGCCGAGCGCGATGGACGACACCAGCCGGTCGAAGAACACGGACTCCCCGCCGACGATGTTGATGTCGGCGTTCTCCAGACCGGTCGCGAGCACCGTGGCCTGGGCCTCGGCGACCTGCCGCTGCACCTCGAGCCCGGCGAGCCGTACGTCCTTCTCCGCCTCGAGGCGCAGCCGGTACTCCTCGTGGCCGCGGGACGCCTCGTCCAGCGCGGCCATCGCCGCCGCCTTCTCGGTGAGACCTGCGGCCTCCGCCTTGAGCCTGCCGCTGATGCCCTCCGCGTCGGCGAGCGCCTTGGCCCGCGCGCCCTCGGCCTCGGCACGCATCCGGGCCTCGGCCGCCTCGGCCTCGGCACGGCCGGCCTTCTCGATGACCTCGGCCTCCTTGTCGCGGATCTGCACGAGGGCGAGTCCCTCGGCGGCGGCCTCGGCCTGGATGCCCTCGGCCAGCCGCACCTTGGCCCGGGCGTCGAGGTCGGCGCTCTTCAGCCGGGCCTCGGCCAGGGTCAGTTCCTCGGCGGCGCGGTGCGTGGCGGACACCTCGGCGGCCTCCGCGGCCTTGATGTCCTTGACCAGCTTCTCCTGCGCCTCGCCCTCGGCGGCGATGATGACGGCCTGGCGCCGGCGCTCCGCCTCCTCCACGGCCCGCAGCTTCTTGATCGACTCCTCCTGCTCGGCCACCGTACGGTCCACCGCGACGCGCTCCCGGACGACCTCGGCGATGTCGCGCTTCTGAGCCTCGACCTCCTTGTCGGCGGCGATCCGGGTCAGCTCGGTCTCCCGCTCGCGGGCGATGACCTCGAGCATCCGGTCCTTCTCGATGCGCTCGCTCTCCACGGCGATGACCCGCTCGCGGTTCTTGGCGGCGACGGCGACCTCACGGGCCTGGTTCTCACGCTGCACGCCGAGCTGCTCCTCGGTGCGCAGGAAGGCGCTCTGCGCACGCAGCCGCTCCTCCTCCACCACCCGCGCCGTCTCGGCCTCCTCGCGGGCCCGTGCGGTCTCGATCTCCCGGCGCTGCTTGATCTCGGCGTCCTGCTGCCGGCGCTCCAGCTCGAGGATCGCCTCGCGCGCGTCGACGTCCTGCCGGGTGATCTCCTTCTCCTCGTTGCGCTCGGCCTCGTTGGTGCGGATGTGCTCCACGGCCGTCAGCTCGGTGATCTTGCGGATGCCCTGTGCGTCGAGGACGTTGTTCCGGTCGAGCTGGGTGAGCGGCGTCTGCTCCAGGAAGTCGATCGCCGCGTCCTCGAGGTGGTAGCCGTTGAGGTCGACGCCGATGACCTCGATGATCCGGTACCGCAGTTCCTCGCGCTTGGTGTAGAGGTCGGTGAAGTCCATCTGCTTGCCGACGGTCTTCAGCGCCTCGGAGAACTTCGCGTGGAACAGTTCCTGCAGCGTGTTCCGGTCGCTGGCCCGCGCGGTGCCGACGGCCTGCGCGACCTTGATGACGTCCTCGACGGTCTTGTTGACCTTGACGAAGAAGGTGATGCGGATGTCCGCTCGGATGTTGTCCTGGCAGATCAGGCCTTCCTTGCCGGCCCGGGTGATCTCGATGGTCCTCACCGAGATGTCCATCACCTCGGCCTTGTGCAGCACGGGCAGCACGATCTGACCGGTGAAGGTCACGTCGACCTTGCGGACCTTGGAGACGATGAGCGCTTTGCCCTGCTCCACCTTGCGGAACAGTCTGGACATGATGAACAGCACGACGAGTGCGGCGAGCAGGCAGACGCCGACGAGCACGGCGATGCCCACGGTGGCAGCATCCATGGGATACGTCCTTCGGAGCTGGGTGACGGACAGAAGTGACAGGTCGGCGGCGGGCGCCGAGGAGTGCGGCGGCGGGGCCGCCCCGGTACCTCCCGGCCCGGACTGTGCGCGGTGGTGACGTGGTGGCGGCGTGGTGGTGACGTGACGGCCGTACGGTGGTGGCGTGGTGGTGTGCGGCGTGCGTGGCTCGCGCGGGAGCCGTGCGCCGGCTCCGCCACGAGACACGCCGGGCAAACCGCCCCGGTTCCCGCCGAGTGCGCGGGACTACCGGGACGGCCCGGGTTCGTCGGGCACCGGACGGTACAGCGGACGCACGAAGAAGCGGGTCAGCCGCCAGGCCGCGAGCAGGGCTCCGACCAGGGACGGAAGGCGCAGCAGTGCCGCACCGGGCCCCTTGGGGACGTGCGCGTCGAGCAGCACGGTCACGCCGGTGGCGAGCAGCCAGGCGAACAGGGTCAGCAGGGAGAGAGCGAGAGCGACCGGTACCCCGCCCATCCCCCACGCGTCGAGATCCGCGTCCGGGTCGAAGGCGTGCGGTGTGGTGACGCCGACGGCCACCAGCAGCCAGAAACCGGCCGCGACCACGAGGGCCGCGGTGAGCAGAAGTGTGGGCAGGCCCGTGGCGGCCTCCGCGATCATGTGCATCCCCGGCCACCCCCTTTCCCGATCCCCGCGTCCCGCGTTCTGCGTGCCGCGCCCCTGTGACGGCTCATGCCGACGGCAGCACCGGCCCCCGGCGGTGGCGGGGGGGGGGGGGCGCCGCCCGGTGGGGGGGCGGCCCCCCCCCCGCCGCCGACCCCCCCCCCCACGCCAGGGGGCAGGGCGGCTTGCGTTTTAAAAAATAAAAAACCACAAAAAACCACACGAC
>NZ_JBHXQZ010000085.1:2965-34302 GCF_042717095.1 Streptomyces sp. NPDC058632
AACAAAAATCGATGCGTCGGAAGCTTCAGTTGTTTATATGACACAGCGGCAGCACCGCCCCCCGGGGTTTCGGGTGCCCGACACCTGCCGGTGTCGGGCACCGGAACCATCCGCGGTGCTCCCCGCGGACCATGATGGCCGGTCAGGTACCGTTCGCACATTGCCGGTTTCCGGCAATGTTCACTGAGGTCTGCATGCCGGGTGCGCGTTCGGAGGCCCGTCAAGACGGCGTCAAGGATGCGTCAGGATCTGGGAGCGATATGGCGGAGCGGGAGATTCCCGAGGAATATCTCGAAGGTTATGCCCAGATCCTGGAGGAGGTCGCGGCCACCGGCCGGCGCCTCTCCCGGGACGAGCTGACCTCCCGTCGGGCCCTGGGGGAACGGGCCGCGGAGGCGGGCTTCGGTCTGCGCGACCTGGTACGCACGCACCTGACCGCCACACGTGAGGTCTGGCCGCGAGGCCAGGACGATTCGGCCGAGGAGGCGCTCGCCGCCGTGCAGCAGGCGGTGGACGCGTTCGCCGAGGGCTACGAGCGGGCGCAGCGCCTCGCCGTCCGCCAGGAGGAGGCGGCCCGGCGGGAGTTCATCGACGACCTCCTCTACGGTCGCAGTGACCTGGGCCGGCTCGCCGAACGCGCCGAACGCTTCGGCCTGCGGCTCTCCCATGAGCACGCGGTCGCCGTCGCCCGGGGCCCCGTCGCCTACGACGAGGGCGACGCCGTCCCGCGGCGGGTGGAGCAGGCCCTCAACTCCCGGTTCGGCAACCGCAGCATCCTGCTCACCACCAAGGACGGCCGGTTGCTGTGCATCGCGCCGGGGCACCAGGGCGAGGTGCTCACGTACTTCGCCAAGCAGGCGCACGCCGCCACCGACGGCGGCCAGGTCGCCGTCGGCCGCCCGCAGTCCGGGGCCGGCGGGGTCGTCCAGTCGTACGAAGAGGCACTGAGCACGCTGGAGATCGCCGAACGGCTGGGGCTGGACGAGCCGGTGCTGCACGCCGCCGAACTGCTCGTCTACCCCGTCCTCGCCCGCGACCGCCAGGCCATGTCCGACCTGGTGCACAGCACGCTCGGCCCGCTCACCTCGGCCCGGGGCGGCGCCGAGCCGCTCCTCGGCACGCTCACCGCGTACTTCGATTCGGGCTGCGTGGCGGCGGAGGCGGCCCGGCGGCTCGCCCTGAGCGTGCGGGCGCTGACGTACCGGCTGGAACGCATCCACAAGCTCACCGGTGCCAACCCGGCCGACCCCGCCCACCGTTACATGCTCCAGACCGCGGTCATCGGCGCCCGCCTGCTGGACTGGCCGGCCGAGCAGCTCTGATCCGGACAGCTGCGGTCCGGGGAACTCCGGTGCGGCAGGGCGGGCGGGCGCCGGTGGTTCAGCCGCGGGCCAGGGTGATGTCCTGCCGCAGGGAGGCGTGGGGCAGGGGCAGCGGAACGCCTTCGACGGGGCGCAGCTCGACGAGGGTGACCTCGACGTCGCCGGCACCGGCCTTCAGCGTGTCGGAGGGGACGCTTCCGGTGTTCTCCCAGCTGTGGGTCCGGCCGTCGCACTGTGCCCGGGTGCCGCCGATGCCGTAGCTCGTGACGGCCGGCTCCTGACGGACGGAGGAGCCGACCAGGACCGGCCCGGAAGCATCCGTGCAGCGGTACGTACCGGAGAGCGTGACGCTGCCGTCGGGGGCGATCAGGCCCACGGAGTTCACCGTCACGGAGGCGGGGGACGTGACGGGATCGGCGGAGGGCTCGGGTGCGGCGGACGCGACCGAGGGCGCGGCCACGACGGCGCCGAGCAGCAGCGCCCCGCAGGCCGCCGCACCGGCGAGGACGGTACGCACGGGACGCGCGGGACGCGCGGACCCGGATGCGGTGGCGGACGGGAATACGGACATGGGGGACCTCCTGGAACGCAGGGAACGAGGACTTGAGGTCCCCAGCAGTACCGGGAGAGCGGGCCGGGGCAGGTGACCCTCACCCCTTCGGTGGCGAGTCGGCACCGGCCGTCGGGGAGCCGTCCCGGGAGTGTCCGGGAGCTGTCACGCTTCCCGGCAGGCCGTTCTGATGAGCTCCCGGCGGGAGCGTGGTCCGGGAAGACGACCCGTTCGAATCGATCCACCCATGTGGAGGTGTGCCATGTGTGCCCACCGGACGTCATGTCCCCGGCCCCACGGACAGGCCCCCATGTGGCCGCCGCCCGCCCGGGGCAGGGCTGGAGCCTGCTGTGCGACGGCGCGATCGTCTTCGACGACACGGGCGAACTACTGCCCGACGGCCGCGCGACCGCCCCGCACCGGGTCCCCGCGGACCGCCTCGCCATCGCCGCCCGCCCGACCGGCTTCGGCTTCGGCTTCGGCACAGCGCGGCGCACACACGGCACGGCGCAACGCGTCGCCCGGCGCAAGGAAACGCCCCGTACCGGAACCTCCCTGTCCGGTAAGGGAGATGACCAGGCGTGATGCCGATGCCCCGGAGAGGGGTGCCGATCGGCACGACCTAAGATGATCAACGTGTCCGACCAGCCTGCCCCACGGTCTCTCATCGTCACGCTCTACGGCGCATACGGCCGCTTCGTGCCGGGTCCCGTACCCGTCGCGGAGCTGATCCGGCTGCTGGCCGCGGTCGGCGTCGACGCTCCCGCCGTGCGTTCCTCGGTGTCCCGGCTCAAGCGGCGCGGGCTGCTCCTGCCGGCCCGCACCGCACAGGGCGCGGCGGGCTACGAACTGTCGCCGGACGCCCGCCGGTTGCTGGACGACAGCGACCGCCGCGTGCACGCCGCCGCGAGCCCCGGGGACGAGGGCTGGGTGCTCGCCGTGTTCTCCGTGCCGGAGTCCGAACGGCAGAAGCGTCACATCCTGCGCTCCCGCCTGTCCGGCCTCGGCTTCGGCACCGCCGCTCCGGGCGTGTGGATCGCGCCGGCCCGGCTGCACGAGGAGGCCCGGCACACCCTGGAGCGGCTGCGGCTGGACGGTTACGTCGACCTCTTCCGCGGCGAGCACCTCGGGTTCACGCCCACCGCCGAGGCGGTCGCCCGCTGGTGGGACCTGGCCGGGATGGCCAAGGAGCACGAGGCGTTCCTGGACCGTCACGCGCGCGTACTGGACGCCTGGCGGCAGCGCGAGGACACCCCGCCCGAGGAGGCGTACCGCGACTACCTCCTCGCCCTCGACTCCTGGCGCCGCCTCCCCTACACGGACCCCGGGCTCCCGCCCGGGCTGCTCCCGGAGGGCTGGCCGGGTACGCGCTCGGCGCACGTCTTCCAAGGCCTGCACACACGCCTGCGGGACGCGGGGGCGGTCTTCGCGGGCCTGTGACACGTGCCACACGACACGTGAGCAGGGCGCGCCATGCGGCTCACGGCTCACGAAGCTTCCTCCCGGCCTCGCGCGTCACTGATCCGTGACCACCGTCATGATTGCGCGACAGGCGGGCTGGGCATGATCGACGCGACGGGCCCGAGGGCCCGTCCGGCGGGGGCGGGGAGCCGTGCCGTCCGCGCGTCCCGGAGGCGTGACGTCCGTCATGGGCCGACGACATCCCCCTGGGGGCCACGCCGTACCATTGAGTGATTGAAAGCAGGACCGCTTACCTGCTCTCCATGATCGGATCCAGCGTGTACGAACCCTCGACCTCCGCCTCCTGGCGCGTCGCACTGCCGCACACCACCGCGGCCGTGCCCGTCGCCCGTGCGCTGGTCCGTACCGCGCTGGCCGAGCGGGAACACGCGGCGGACAGGGACACGGCGGAGCTGCTCACCGCCGAGCTGGTGGCCAACGCCGTGGAGCACACCGCCGGGGGCGCGCCGATCGAGCTGGTGGTGGAGTTGCTGCCGACCGGCTGCCGGGTCGAGGTGCACGACACCGATCCGCGGGCGCCCGTCGACCTGACCCGCCCGCCGCTCTGCGAGCCGGACCCCTGGCAGGAGCACGGGCGCGGGCTGCTGCTGATCCGCACCCTGAGTTCGTCGTGCGGCCACCGCCCGACCGCGTCGGGCAAGGCCGTGTGGTTCCGGCTGCCGGCGGTGCCACGCCAGCGCCGGCCCGACTGAGCGGACCGGCCGACGCCGTCCCCCGCTCAGGCCAGGGTGGCCACCAGGACCGCCTTGATCGTGTGCATCCGGTTCTCCGCCTCGTCGAAGACGACCGAGTGGGCCGACTCGAACACCTCGTCGGTCACCTCCAGTGACTCCAGGCCGTGCTTCTCGTACACCTCACGGCCGACCCGCGTCCCCAGGTCGTGGAAGGCCGGCAGGCAGTGCAGGAAGCGGACGTCCGGGTTGCCGGTGGCCCGCAGCACGTCCATCGTCACCGCGTACGGCGCGAGGGCGGCGATCCGCTCGTCCCAGACCTCCTGCGGCTCCCCCATCGAGACCCAGACGTCGGTGACGACGAAGTCCGCGCCCGCGACGCCCTCGGTGATCTCCTCGGTGAGTGTGATGCGGGCCCCGCCGGCCTCGGCGAGCGCGCGCGCCCGGTCGATGACGTCCTGGGCGGGCCAGTACGCCTTCGGGGCGACGATGCGGACGTCCATGCCCAGCAGGGCCGCGGTGACGAGGTAGGAGTTGCCCATGTTGAAACGGGCGTCGCCGAGGTAGGCGAAGGAGATCTCCGTGACCGGCTTCCCGCCGCCGTGCTCGGTCATGGTGAGCACGTCGGCGAGCATCTGGGTGGGGTGCCAGTCGTCGGTCAGACCGTTGTAGACGGGCACGCCCGCGTACGCGGCGAGGGTCTCGACGGTGGACTGGGAGTCGCCCCGGAACTCGATCGCGTCGAACATCCGGCCGAGCACCCGCGCGGTGTCCTTCGCGGACTCCTTCTTCCCGATGTGCGAGCCGCTCGGGTCGATGTACGTCGTGGAGGCACCCTGGTCGGCGGCGGCCACCTCGAAGGAGCAGCGGGTGCGCGTCGAGGGTTTCTCGAAGATCAGCGCGATGTTCCTGCCCCGGAGGTACCGGGTCTCGGTGCCGGCCTTCTTGGCGGCCTTCAGCTCCGCGGCCAGGTCGAGCAGGCCGAGGAACTCCTGCGCCGTGAAGTCCACCTCCTTGAGGAAGTGGCGGCCGGCGAGGGCGGTCGGGACTGTCGCCATGGGGCGCTCCAGAGGTACGGGGCAGGGTCGGGCCGGGTCGGACACGAGGACGTTTGGAAGTCTATACGAGCATCGACATTTATATGCGCCTTCTGTTCCCGGGGTTTCCCCTAGACCGCGTCCCGCTCGACCGGGCAGCTCATGCAGCGCGGTCCGCCCCTGCCCCGGCCCAGTTCGCTGCCGGGGATCTCGATCACCTCGATGCCCTGCTTGCGCAGGTGCGTGTTGGTGGTGACGTTCCGCTCGTAGGCGACGACGACGCCCGGCTCGACGGCCAGGACGTTGCAGCCGTCGTCCCACTGCTCGCGCTCGGCGGCGTGGACGTCCTGGGTCGCGGTCAGCACCCGGATCTCGTTGAGCCCGAGCGCGGCGGCGATCGCGCGGTGCATGTGCTCCGGCGGGTGGTCGGTGACCTTCAGTTCCCTGTCCCCCGAGCCGGGTTCGATGGTGTACGAACGGAGCATGCCGAGGCCCGCGTACTGGGTGAAGGTGTCGCCGTCGACCATCGTCATCACCGTGTCCAGGTGCATCACGGCGCGTCTCTTCGGCATGTCGAGGGCCACGATGGTCTCGGCGGAACCGGCGGCGAACAGCTTGTGCGCGAGCATCTCCACGGCCTGCGGGGTGGTCCGCTCGCTCATGCCGATCAGCACCGCCCCGTTGCCGATGACCAGGACGTCCCCGCCCTCGATGGTGGACGGGTAGTCGGCCTGCCCCTCGGACCAGAGGGGGAAGCTCTCGTCGCGGAACAGCGGGTGGTGCCGGTAGATGGCCTCGAAGTGCACGGTCTCGCGCTGCCGGGCGGGCCACCGCATGGCGTTGATGGAGACGCCGTCGTAGATCCAGGCGGAGGTGTCGCGGGTGAAGAGGTGGTTGGGCAGCGGGCGGAGCAGGAAGTCGTCGAGTTCCATGGCGTGGAAGCGCACGGACGTCGGTTCCGGGTGGACGTCCAGGAACTCCCGCTTGGTCATCCCGCCGACCAGCGCCTCGGTCAGTTCGGCCGACGGCAGCGTCTCGAACGCCGCACGGAGGTGGTCGGTGGCCAGCGGGCCGTACTCCTTCTCGTCGAAGACACGGTCCAGGACGAGCGAGCGGGCCGCCGGGACGTCCAGCGTGGAGGCGAGCAGGTCACCGAAGAGGTGGACGGTGACCCCCCGGTCGCGCAGGACGTCGGCGAACCCGTCGTGCTCGGCGCGCGCCCGGCGCACCCAGAGCACGTCGTCGAACAGCAGGGCGTCCTTGTTGCTGGGGGTGAGCCTTTTGAGCTCGAGATCGGGCCGGTGCAGGATGACGCTGCGCAGCCGTCCGGCCTCCGAGTCGACGTGGTAGGTCATGTCTCCATCCTGACCACCGGAGGGGGTGTTCACCCCTCCGCGGACGGGACGGACATCGGCCGGCACGGGCGGCCGGTGCGCCGCCGGCGCAGCGCCGGGACGGGGGAGCGGGCCCGGCCCGTCGCCGTCGGGCACCCGGACCGCGACCGGTCTGCGCACTGACGACGATCCGGCCCGGCGGCACGGGGTCGGCCGCGAGGAGTGCGCCGGAGACGGGGAACGGCCCGGCCCGCCCTGCCCCGCGTCCCTCGTCTCCGCCCCGACGCCCGTACCCACGTCCTCGTCGGCCCGCCCGGCAGACCGGTCCGGGCGGGAACGCCGCCCGGACCGGCCGTGCCCGGGCGGGTGTTCGCTACAGCCGCGGGTCGACCGGCTCCGACTCCAGTGCCAGGACGCCGAAGACGGCCTCGTGGACCCGCCACAGGGGTTCACCGTCGGCGAAACGGTCCAGGGCCTCCAGGCCGAGGGCGTACTCGCGGATCGCCAGGGACCGCTTGTGGCCGAGGGAACGGCCGCGCAGCCGGGCCAGGTTGTCGGGGCGCGTGTACTCGGGACCGTAGATGATCCGCAGGTACTCGCGGCCCCGGCACTTGATGCCGGGCTGCACCAGGCGGCCCTTCGGATCGCGGGCCAGGGCCCCCACCGGCTTGACGACCATGCCCTCACCGCCGCGTCCCGTCATCTCCAGCCACCAGTCGACGCCCGCCCGCACCGACTCGGGGTCGGCGGGGTCGACGTACAGGCGCCGGGTGGTCTGCAGCAGTCCCGTGGGATCGTGCTCGACCATGCGGTCCAGCAGGGCGAGCTGCTCGTCGTGCGGCAGTCCGGCGAGGCTGCGGCCCTCGACCGCGAGGATCTGGAACGGTGCGAGGCGTACGCCGTCCAGCCGGTCGGTGCTCCAGCAGTAGCGGCGGTACGCCTGCGTGAACGCGTCGGCCGCGCCCGCCCGTTCCCGCTGGCGTTCCAGCAGTTCCCCCACCTCGACACCCCGGGCGGCGGCGCTCTCCAGGGCCGCCAGGGCCCCCGGGAACACCGCGCCGCTGGCGGCGCCCACGGCGGCGTACTGCGAGCGCAGCAGTCCGGACGCCTTCAGCGACCACGGCATCAACTCGGCGTCCAGCAGCAGCCACTCCGTCCCGAGGGTCTCCCACAGACCGGCGTCGGTGACCGCCGTGCGCAGCCGGCCGAGGATCTCCTCGGTGACCGCCGCGTCGTCGAAGAACGGGCGGCCGGTGCGGGTGTAGAGCGATCCGGCCGGGCCGCCCCCGACGCCGAAGCGCCGGGCGGCGGCGTCCGCGTCCCGGCAGACCAGGGCGACCGCGCGTGACCCCATGTGCTTCTCCTCGCACACGACGCGCCCGACCCCGTCCTCCTGGTACTGGGCGAAGGCCTCGGCCGGGTACTCCAGGTAGCCGTCCAGGTGCGAGGCGGCGGTGGGGGCCATGGTCGGCGGGAGGTACGGCAGCAGGCGCGGGTCGATCGCGAAGCGGCTCATGACCTCCAGCGCCGCGGCCGCGTTCTCCTCGCGCACGGCCACCCGGCCGGCGTGCCGGGTCTGAACGGCCCGGCGGCCGTGGACGTCGGCGAGGTCCAGCGGGCGGCCGTCCTGCCCGCCGGGGGCCTCGGTACGCAGTGGGCGGGCCGGCTCGTACCAGACCCGCTCGGCCGGTACGTCGACCAGTTCCCGCTCCGGCCAGCGCAGCGCGGTGAGCTTGCCGCCGAAGACGGCGCCGGTGTCCAGGCAGATGGTGTTGTTCAGCCAGGTCGCCTCCGGGACCGGGGTGTGGCCGTAGACGACGGCGGCGCGGCCCCGGTAGTCCTCGGCCCACGGGTAGCGCACCGGCAGGCCGAACTCGTCGGTCTCGCCGGTGGTGTCGCCGTACAGCGCGTGCGAGCGGACCCGGCCGGAGGTGCGGCCGTGGTACTTCTCCGGCAGACCGGCGTGGCAGACGACGAGCCGGCCGCCGTCGAGGACGTAGTGGCTGACCAGACCGTCGATGAACTCCCTTACCTCTGCGCGGAATTCCTCGCTCTCCTGGTCCATCTGCCCGATGGTCCCGGCGAGGCCGTGGGTGTGCTGGACCTTGCGGCCCCTGAGGTACCGGCCGAGCTTGTTCTCGTGGTTGCCGGGGACGCACAGCGCACTGCCCGACCTCACCATGGACATGACCCGGCGCAGCACGCCCGGGCTGTCCGGCCCGCGGTCGACGAGGTCGCCGACGAAGACCGCGGTGCGGCCCTCGGGGTGGACGCCGTCGGTGTAGCCCAACACACCCAGCAGCGACTCCAGTTCGGCGGCGCAGCCGTGGACGTCGCCGATGATGTCGAAGGGCCCGGTGAGGTGGGTGAGGTCGTTGTACCGCTTCTCGGTGACGACGGTGGCGTTCTCGACCTCGTCGACACCGCGCAGGACGTGCACCTTGCGGAAGCCCTCGCGCTCCAGGTGCCGCAGGGAGCGCCGGAGTTCGCGGGTGTGCCGCTGGACGACCCGGCGGGGCATGCCGGCGCGGTCGGCGCGGGCCGCGTTGCGCTCGGCGCACACCTCCTCGGGCACGTCGAGCACGACGGCTATCGGCAGGACGTCGTACTGCCGCGCCAGGTCGATCAGTTGACGCCGGGCGTCCTGCTGGACGCTGGTGGCGTCGACGACGGTGCGGCGGCCGGCGGCCAGCCGCTTGCCCGCGATGCAGTGCAGGACGTCGAAGGCGTCCTTGGAGGCGCTCTGGTCGTTCTCGTCGTCGGCGACCAGGCCGCGGCAGAAGTCGGAGGAGATGACCTCGGTGGGCTTGAAGTGGCGGCGGGCGAAGGTGGACTTGCCCGAGCCGGAGGCCCCGATGAGTACGACGAGGGAGAGGTCGGTGACGGGCAGGACCCGGCTCTCGTTTTCGCGGGGCTGGGCTCCGGTGGCGGTCTCTCGGGTCATGCCGCCTTCGCCTCCTTCCTGTCCTTCGTGGTCTTCGTGGTCTTCGTGTCCTTGGCCGTGTCCCGGGTCACGAACACGGCCATCTGGGTGGGTGGGCCGACCTCGGGGTCCTCCGGCCCCACGGGGGCGAACTCGACCTCGTAGCCGTGTCGTTCGGCGACCTTCTCGGCCCAGGCGCGGAACTCCTCGCGGGTCCACTCGAAGCGGTGGTCGCCGTGCCGGACATGGCCGGCCGGAAGGCCCTCCCAGCGCACGTTGTACTCGACGTTCGGCGTGGTCACGACGACGGTCCGGGGGCGGGCCGCGCCGAACACGGCGTACTCCAGGGCGGGCAGCCTCGGCAGGTCGAGGTGCTCGATCACCTCGCTGAGCACGGCCGCGTCGTACCCCTTGAGCCGCTTGTCGGTGTACGACAGCGAGCCCTGGAGAAGCTTCACCCGGGACGCCTGCCGCTCCCCCATGCGGTCCAGCTTGAGCCGCCGGGAGGCGATGGTCAGCGCGCGCATGGACACGTCGACTCCGACGATCTCGGTATAGGCCGGGTTGCGCAGCAGTTCCTGCACCAACTGCCCCTGTCCACACCCGAGATCGAGCACACGGGTGGCACCGGAGGCACCCAGGGCGGCGACGATCGCGTCCCGGCGCCGCACGGCGAGCGGGGTCGGTTTCTCCTCGGTCCCGGTGTCCGCCTCGACGGCGTTGTCGATCTCCTCGACGTCGCTGTCGTCCGTCTCGGCCAGCCGGACCAGCTCGAGCCGTTCCAGCGCCTGTCGGGTCAGCGACCAGCGGCGGGTGAGGTAGCGGCTGGTGATCAGCGTCTGCTCCGGGTGGCCGGGCAGCCAGCCCTCGCCGGCGCGGAGCAGCTTGTCGACCTCGTCGGGCGAGACCCAGTAGTGCTTGGCGTCGTCGAGGACGGGGAGCAGCACGTAGAGGTGGCGCAGGGCCTGGGCGAGGGTGAGGGTGTCCGCCTCCAGGACGAGGCGGACGTACCGCGAGTCGCCCCAGTCCGGGAACTCGGTGTCCAGGGCCACCGGATCGGCCGTGACCGTCCAGCCGAGCGGCTCGAAGAGCCGTCCGACCAGGGCGGGGCCGCCGCGCGCGGGCAGCGCGGGCACCTCGATGCGCAGCGGCAGCGGCTGCCCGGGCAGCTCCGGGCGGGCCTTGCACACGCCGCGCATCGCGCTGGAGAAGACACTGCTCAGCGCGACGGCGAGCAGCGAGGACGCCGCGTACGGGCGGTCGTTGACGTACTGCGCGAGAGCGGCGTCGGGGGCGCCGCCGCGCCCCTTGCCCTTGCCCCGCCGGACCAGTGCCACCGCGTCCACCTCCAGCAGCAACGCCGCCGTGCACCGCTCGGCGTCCGCCTCGGGGTAGAGGACGTGCGCGGTGCCGTAGGACAGATGGGCCGAGAAGGGGCTTTCAGGGTGCTTGTGGAGGAGGAAACCCATGTCGGTGGCAGGGTTGGTCTTGTCGCCGGTGGTCGAGATCGTCAGGAACACGTGACCGAGTATGGGTGGCGCGGGGCCCGTGCCGGTACTTGATTGCCTCGCGACAACAGCGGACCCTCACCGGGCCGGCAGGCGTCCGGCCACACGGGGAAGCTCCGGTCCGCCGTTCGCCGGCCCCCGACCGCCGCACGGTGAGGGGGCACGTCCCGTCCCTGCCTTACAGCGCGGGGGCCAAGGGGCCACCCGGGAGCCTCCCCGGGTGGTCGCCCGGCTGCCGCGGGGACCGCGCCTGGAGGCGGTCGGCGTCCGCCTGGCATAGCGTTTCCCGTGAGGGCCGGGTCGACAGCGGCGACAGGAACGGCGGACCAGCGGTGGAGCAGTACGAGGGCAGAGCTTCCCCCCGGGCGGATGACGGGTGGTGGTCCGGTCGGCTGCATGAGCTCTGGCGTGTCGCCGATACGGCGCAGGACGTGACAGAGCTGGAAGTCTTCCTCTACGACATGCTGCTCCGTATGCCCGGTGTGCTGGCCGTCGTAGGCACCCGCTGGAGCGGGGGGCTGCTGCACTATCTGCGGAGTGTCACCCTGGCGGAGCCGACGCCGTCGTTCATTGAATTCGAACAGAATTTTGGCGAAGCTGCCGCCGTAGGTGCTCCGGTCGACGATCCGACTGTCACGGTTCACGAGGTGTCGGGGCTCGACGGCGCCATGCCGCATGTCCGGGTTCTGGCGGCGGCGGGCGTTCGGAGCGTGGCCGAGTGTGCCGTGCCGCTGGGGCAGGGCGGCTGGACGTCGTTCATGGTCGGCACCGCGGCCGGGGACACGGTCGATGCGACACTGCGGGCCCGGCTGAAGCAGGTGGCCGAGGTCACCATGGTCTCCGACAGGCGCATCATGGCGCGGCGCGAGAACGAGCTGCGTCGGGTGAGTGACGCCTTCCTGGCGGAGGCGTCGTTGCAGATGGATTCGAGCCTCGATGTGGAGAGGACCGTGCAACGGGTGGCTCGGACGGCTGTTCCCGCTGTCGCCGAGGGGTGCGTCCTGCACCTGCGTCTCTCCGGCGGACTGACTCCCGTGGCCTACTCGCACATGGACGCGGGCGAGCAGCAGTGGCTCGGTGCGGTCGCGGCCGGGGACCGCTGGCTCACCGATGTGCTGCAGCGGGTCGCCGACCGCGGGCAGGGGCTGGTGCTGCAGGGCGACGAGCTGGGAGGCGGGCCCTTCGGGCCCGCCTCGTCCGGGGCGGGGCGGGCCGTGCGCGCGCTCAGTGTGAATCCCCTCAAGGCCCGGGGGCGGGCCCTGGGCACTCTGACATTCCTGTACCACCGGGCGGACATCGCCGAGGTGCCCTCGCGCTTCCTCGCCGATCTTGCCGACCGGGCCGCGTTGGCCATCGATACCAGCACCCTGTACGAACAGCGGCGCCGGCACGTGGTCTCCCTCCAGCGGCATCTGCTGCCGAGGGCACTACCGCGGATTTCGGGTCTCGCTCTGAGTTCGGCATACGAGGTGGGCGATGTCTCGCTCGATGTGGGTGGTGACTTCTATGACGCTGTCCCGGGGCCGCGGGGCGGTGTGACGCTCCTCATCGGTGACGTCTGCGGTCGCGGGGCGGAGGCTGCGGGACTCACCGGTCTGGCCCGGCATACCCTGCGCACCCTGCTCGAGGACGGCAGAACGCCCGAGCACGCGCTGGGACGGCTGAACCAGGCTCTGATCAGGGAGAGCACGTCCCGCTTCGTGACAGCGCTGGTAGCGGTGCTGGTGCCGGACGGAATGGGATTCCGCCTGCGTTATTGGAACGCCGGGCATCCGGCGCCTCTGGTGCGGCGTGAGGACGGCGCTGTGGAGGAGCTCGCCGCCCACGGTGATCTGCTGGGTGTACTGGAAGAAATCGAGTACGGATCCGGGTCGGCGCATGTGGCGCCGGGGGGCGCGCTGGTGCTGTTCACCGACGGGGTGACCGAGGCGAGAGCGGCTGACGGAACGTTCTTCGAATCCTGCCTGCAGGACGCGGTGACCCGGCAGGGAGCCGGTGAGGCCCGAGGGTTCGCCGAACGGCTGGCAGCGGCTGTCGTGGAATTCCGGGCCACGGGTGCGGACGACATCGCCGTGCTCGTCGCACAGGTGGAGGCGGTCGCGTGAGCGGGCCGGCCGGGGATGCGGGGATCGATCACGATCTCGTCTGGGTGGTCGAGGATTCGGCGGAGGACGCCGAGGCGATCCGGCGGGCGCTCGGCAGCACTCATCCGGATCTGACGCTGCTGTTCACGGACAGGGGGGCCGGAGTCGTCGAGCGGTTGCTGGAAGCCGCCCCGCGACCGGGGCTCGTCCTTCTGGACCTGAACATGCCCGGTCTCAGTGGAGCCGCGGTGCTCCGGTCGATCCGCTCCATGCCTGAACTGAACAAGGTGACCGTGGTCGTCTTCACGTCGTCCACCGCGCCGGACGAGGTCGACGCGACCTACGCGGCAGGGGCCGACAGCTACATCTACAAGCCGGTCAACTTCGAGCTCTTCCGTACCGTTCTGAAGGGGGCCGTGGACTACTGGCAGAGAAGGGCGAAGGGTGGGGGCGAGGGCCCCTCCGCTCAGTCGTCGTCTTCCTGACCCAGGGTGAAGTAGAAGGTGGTCCCACGGCCCGGTCCGCTTTCGAGCCACACCTCGCCGTCGTGCCGTTCCACGATCCGTTTGACGATCGCGAGACCGACGCCGGAGCCTCCACCGCGCTCGTCCGGCCCGTGCAGTCTGCGGAACAGCTCGAAGACCTCACCCTGCTGGTCGGCCGGAATGCCGATGCCGTTGTCACGGACCACGACGGTCTGCCGGGGGGTCCCGCCTGCCGGCGTGCGGAGTGTGTCGACCAGGACCTCGACCGTGCGGTCTCCTTGATCGGCGGCGTACTTGGCGGCATTCACCAAGAGGTTGACCAGGACCTCGTAGAGCCGGTGCTCATCGGCGTACACCTCGGGCAGATCTCCTCTGATGACCCGCACGTGGGCCTCGGCCAGACGTTCCCCGGCCACGTCGAGTGCGGAGTCCAGCACCCGGTCCAGTGGGACACGGATGCGGTGCAGCCCGCCTCGGCCCAGCTGGGCGAAGCGCAGCAACGAGTCGAGCAGGTCGTCCATTCGGCCGGCCAGTCGCCGCATGGTGAGAAGCCGTCGGACGGTCGTCGCGTCGAGGTCCGCCGCGGCGTCCTCCATGACGAAGGTCGCGGCGTTGGAGATGCCTCGCAGTGGTTCCTTGAGGTCGTGGGCCGCCACGTGGGCGAACGAGTCGAGGTCGGAGTTGGTGATGCGCAGCTGTTCGTTGAGCGAGGCCAGTTCGGCCTCGTGCCGGAGTACGAGACCGGTCAGCGTGCGCCAGAGCTCCCGCGCGGTGGCGCGGTCGGCCGGCGTCCAGGGCAGGCTCTGTCCACGTACCGCCGCGCGGAAGACCGCACCCGACCCGCGAGGGGTGAGCCGTTCGCCCCGCGGGCCGACCTCGACGGGCCGGGAAGGGTCTGTGGCCCATTGGCGGGCGGTGGGACGGTCCCTGCGGAACCAGGCGAGGAAGTCACCCGCACGGCTCAGCGTCACCATCAGGACCCCCGCCGGAGCGCCTTCCGTCACGTCGCCGCCGGGTTGGTCCGGTTCCTCGGACAGGCGGTCCGTGCTCCAGACAGTGCCCGGTGACCACCCTGCCGCGCGTGTCCGGAGGGTCTCCAGCAGAGCGGGCGCCACACTCATCCCGCTGGTGGTGCTGCGGCCGCCGCGGCAGAGCGCCGCACCGTCGGCGTCCAGCAGCGTTCGGAGTGCTTCGTCGTCTGCCAGGAGCGAGTGCTCCAGATCGGACGTGAGCCGGGAGGTGATCCGGTCGAGGCGCTCACGGGACGTGCGGAGCGCCTCGGCCTGCTCTCGTTCCTCGACGACCGCGAGTTGCAGGGAGAAGGCGACGCCGAAGAACTCGCATGCCGCCCGCAGTTCCGGGGGAATCGTGGCGGCGGCGTCTCCATGACAGGCGATCAGCCCCCAGAGCTTGCCCTCCCGAAGGACGCTCACCGACATCGACGACTTCACACCGAGGTTCCGCAGGTACTCCAGATGAAAGCCGGACACGGTGCGCAGTACGGAGTTCGACAGGTCCAGCGGCAGGCCGGAGTCGGCCTGCCGCGGGGGGTGCAGGCCCGCACTGGTGTCGTCCACGTCGGGGATCACCCGGATCCAGTTGTCGCGGTAGAGCCGCCTCGCCTGGGGTGGGATGTCACTGGCGGGGAACCAGAGCCCCAGCCAGGGCTCGTGGCCGTCGGTGAGCACCTCCGCGACCACCTCTCCCGGCCCGTCCTCGTCCTCGAAGCGGTAGGCGACCACCCGGTCGAAGCCGGTCAGCGCCTGGACCTCATGGGTGGCCGCCTGGCAGCACTCGACTACTGTCGTCGACGACCGAAGCCGTGTCAGGGCCCGCCGGACACCCTGGTAGTAGGACGCGAAATGCGGCAACGCGACGGTTCGGGGCTCGCACTCCAGGATGATGAGGGGCCCCTGCCGGTGTGCGGTCACGTCGAACATCCGGGGGGTGCCTGCCACGTCGATGGAGACGGGGAGAACCAGGCTTGCCGCCTCGTGCTGAGCGCTGACCTCCAGAGCCTGGGCCCAGTCCTCGGGGGACAGCACCCTCGTGACGGGTCCCCCGACCAGTTCCTCGGCCGCGATTCCCAGCAGGCCGCCGGTGTTCAGGGCTGCGGTGTGCACGGTGCCGGTATCGGCCTCCACCGCCAGCAGGGTGCCGTGGGACTGGATCCGGCCGAGCAGGTGAATGGGCTCCTGAATGCATTCGCCGAGGTCGAAGCCGATGGCCGCCGTGGCTTCGGCCTCCCGCCCGGGGTCCGGAAGGGACATCTCTTCTCCCACGTACCGTGTTCTCGATCCGGTCTGGTCGGCTGCCCGGCCCGCCGCGATCCTTCCACGGCGCCCTGGGGTCGGAGGGCTGCGGCGGGCGCGTGTCGTCGCTTCTGACGGCGGCCGCCCGCACGGCCTTCTCGGTCCGTTCGTCGCCCACCGCGTCCTTTCCGTGCCGCACGCAGCCGGAAGCGGGCACCGCGGCCCCCACCAGGACCGGCGTTCTCGTGAGCGGTGTGCGGTGTGCGGTGTGCGACCGGCACATGTGGTGCCGGTGCTGCCCTCATCCGCTGTCGCTGCCCTCGGAGGCGTGAACGAGGACGGACGGCGCACCGCGAACTTCCGGGTCCACCTCGTCCCAGCGGTCCTGGCACTGGCCAACCCGCCATGGCGGCGAGACGTACGGCTGGACCCGTCAGCGTTCGAGAACCTGGACCGCATCCTCCATACGCTCTTCGACGACTTCTGCGATGCCGACAACCCCGAGAGCCGCCTCGGCACCGGTCCGAGGACCGAGGAAGAGGTCGCTCTCACGCGGCAGCTCGGTGCCGCACTCAACGCGGCGACCGGCCGACGCACCCGACGACACCGACGAGGAGCACCTCGCTGCGCGAGCGTGGTCCGGCTTCCGGGCGTCCAGGGCGCTCCAGGCCGCCGTGGCGGTGCGGTCGGCCGCCACCGGGAAGGGCCTTTGCCGAATGAGCTGGGCGGCCCCGAGCCCCTGCTTCTCCAGGGCTTCGGGCCTGCCGGGAGTGCGTGCGGGTCTGCCGACGGCCGACCTGGCCATGCGGGCCGTGCGGGCGGGTCTGCCCGCACGGCCGGAGGGGCTGGCTAGCTCAGCTGGGGCTGGACCTGGGAGGAGATCAGTTCCAGGTGGTCGAGGTCGGACAGGTCGAGGATCTGGAGGTAGATGCGGCGGGCGCCGGCCTCGGCGTAGCGGCCGATCTTGTCGACGACCTCGGCGGGGGAGCCGGCGAGGCCGTTGGTACGCAGTTCGTCGGGCTCGCGGCCGATCGCGGCGGCGCGGCGGGTGATCTCCTGTTCGTCCTTGCCGACGCAGGCGACCAGCGCGTTGGAGTACACGAGGGCGTCGGGGTCGCGGCCTGCCTCCTGGGCGGCGGCGCGCACCCGGCCGAACTGGCGCTCGCTGTCCTCGACGGAGGCGAAGGGCATGTTGAACTCGTCGGCGTACCGCGCGGCCAGCCGGGGGGTGCGGACGGCGCCGTGGCCGCCGATGAGCACCGGGACCTTGGGCTGGGCCGGCTTGGGGAGGGCCGGCGACCCGGTGAGGTCGTAGTACGTGCCGTGGAAGTCGTAGGTCTGGCCGGTCTCCGTGGCCCACAGGCCGGTGACGATCTCCAGCTGTTCCTCCAGGCGGGCCATCTTCTCCTTCGGGAAGGGGATGCCGTACGCCTTGTGCTCTTCCTCGAACCAGCCGGATCCCAGGCCGAGTTCGACGCGGCCGCCGGACATCTGGTCCACCTGGGCGACCTGGATGGCGAGGACGCCGGGGAGTCGGAAGGTGCCGGCGGTCATCAGGGTGCCGAGCCGGATGCGCTTGGTCTCGCGGGCGAGGCCGGCGAGGGTGATCCAGGCGTCGGTGGGGCCGGGCAGGCCGTCCCCGGAACCCATCCTGAGGTAGTGGTCGGAGCGGAAGAAGGCGTCGAAGCCGAGGTCCTCGGTGGCCTTGGCGACGGTGAGCAAGGTGTCGTAGGTGGCCCCCTGCTGGGGCTCGGTGAAGATACGGAGATCCATACCTCCATCCTGCCTGCTCGGTTCCGGTACGGCCCGACCGGCCCGTCGCCCTGTGCCGTACCCGTGCCGTGCCTAGCCGGCCTCGCGTTCGGCGAGGGCCTGGTCGCGCTCCGCCAGTTTGCGGAGCATCTCCAGGACGCGGTCGCGGGACTCGTCCGCCGCGTCGATGGCCTCCACGCACTGCCAGTACGCGCTCTCGTCGTCCGCCGAGGAGGCCATGCCGACCAGCGCGATGCCGACCTCGCCGAGAAGTCCGCCCAGGTGCAGCAGGGCCTGCCGGGCGTCGCCCAACTCGGTGAGCAGGGCGGAGCGCAGCTCGCCCGGGCCGAGCGGCGGGGTGTCCAGCACACCGCAGCCGCGTCCCGCCAGCTCGGTCAGCCCCAGTGCCTCACCGCGCAGTTCGGGCGGGCCGGCGACCGCGAGGCGACTGCCTATCGCCTGCGCGAGTGCCTGCGCCTGCCACACCTCGGCCGAGAGCTCCGGCACACCGCCGGCAGCGGTGAGGGCCCGTCTGCTCGCCGCTATGAGCCGCACAGCGTCCATGCGCCGCCCCTGTCTGTCCGACGCGCTGCCCACGCGTCCGCCCAACTCTCTTCTTCACTACCCAGAGTGAGGCCGTTTGAGACAGAACACCGAACAGAAGGCGGAAATCTGGGGACAACAATTCGAAAACGGTCGACATGCCGAATACGGAGAGTGATGGCGGAGAAGTTCACTCCGGGGAGGGATCCTCCGTGGAGGGCAGCCCGCGGAGGACCCCGTTCAGACCGGGAAGCGGTGCTCGTTGCGGTCGATCTTGGCGTTCAGCGCGGCCAGGGGGTCGATGCCGAGCACCTCGCACAACTGGAGGAGGTACGCGAGCACATCGGCCACCTCGTCGCCGACGCGGTGTGCGGTGTCCGGGTCGTCCATGACGCGGGCCGACTCCTCCGGCGTCAGCCACTGGAAGATCTCGACCAGTTCGGAGGCCTCCACACTGAGCGCGGTGACGAGGTTCTTCGGGGTGTGGTAGGGCTGCCAGTTCCGCGCCGTGGCGAACTCGGCGAGCCTGCGCTGGAGTCCGGCCACGTCGAGCGGGGCGGGCCGGCGGGCGGAGGCAGGGGGGCGCGTCGGGTCGGGCGTGTCAGTCACGGGTCAGGTGTACCACCGTCACGCCGTCCGCCCCCGCGGCCCAGGAGGCGTCGCTCACCGAGCCGACCAGCCGGATGTGGCCGCGCTCGCACATCCGCGCCGCCAGCCGCAGCATTTCCGCGCGCTGGAGCGGGTCCATGCCCCGGTCGAGCCCGTCGGCGAGCACGGTGAGGGTCTGCAGCGCGGCCGGGACCTCGCCGGGCGCGTCGACCTCCAGTACGCCGGGGCCGGTGAGCAGCACCAGCGCGAGCGCGACGTACCGCAGTTCGCCGTCGCCCAGGCGTCCGAGTTCGGTACGGATTCCGTCGCCCCGGTCGAGCAGGGCGCGGACCAGGCCACCGCCGTACGGCTCGGCGAGCAGGCCGGTGACCGGCCCGGCGCATCCGGCGCGTACGGCGGACACCAGGAGTCCGTACCGGATCGCGCACTCGGTGTGGGTGCGCCACAGCACGTCGGCGAGGTTGCCACAGCCGCCGAGCAGCCGCCCGGTGCCGGTCGGCACGGGGTCGCGCATGCCGTCGGGCCGGGGGTCGCAGGCGAAGACCGAGCGCAGGGCGACCACCATCTGCTCGGCGGCGGCCAGCACCCTGCGCTCGCCGGGCGTCCGGCCGGCGACGCGCAGCGGCAGCAGCGCGGTGCCCAGCCGGTCGTCGGGCAGCGGGCCGCGGGTGACCGGGGTGGACCCGGCGGTGTGCCACGCGGCCTGCACGGTGCGGCGCCGGGGGTCGCGCAGCGCGGACTCCAGCAGAACCGTCCCGTCCGCCGTCAGCCGCTCCCCCGCGATCCGCAGCGTGGGTTCGGCCTGGACGGCGACCTCGAGCCGGACCGGGCCCTCGGGGCCGTCTGCGGTGCAGCCGATGCGGAAGCCCCGGCGGTCCTGTGCGTCGGCGCGGGCCCGTTCCGGGACGCACGCGTCCGGTTCGGGGAACGCCTCGCCGAGTTCGGCCCCGCCGCCGAGCCGGGCGAGCGCCTCGTAGGCCCGCAGGGCGCTGGTCTTGCCGCTGCCGCTGGCCCCGGCCAGCAGGGTGAGCGGCCCGAGCGCAAGCCCGGTGTTGCGGTGCCCGGCGAAGGCGGACAGCAGCAGCTCGGTGATGTGCGGCCGGTCGGGGCGCCGGCGCCCCTGGACACCACCGCCCCCGGAGGAGGCCCCGGTGGACGCGACGGCGGGCGGAGAGGGCGCGGAGGAAGACGTGGAGGAAGACCTGGAGGAAGAGGACAGGGGTGACGTGGCCGGCGGCGACGGGTGGGGCAGGGTCATGTGCGGGACGTTAGGGCTCCGGAGCGGGGCGAACCGTTCCGCTTGTGCGCGCTTCCCACGATCGGGCGAAGCGCCCGCCCCGCCCGTTCACTCCCCCGTACCGGCCTAACCGTTCCCGGGAATCCCCATTCCCTGCACCAGGCCGGTCACCTCGGTGTCGGCCGGGGTCAGCAGGAAGACGTTGCGGTCGACGCGGTGCATGCCGCTGCCCAGGCCGAAGACGACGCCGGTGCTGAAGTCCAGTATCCGCTTGGCGACGTCGCCCTCCGCGCTGGTGAGGTCGAGCAGGACCGGAATCCCGGACATCAGCGTCTCCGCGACGTCGCGGGCGTCCGCGAACACGTTCACCCTCAGGACCACGAGGCGGCGGCGCGCCTCGGTCTCGGCCTCGGGGGCGGACCGGTGACCCACCGAGGACGGCCAGGCGTCGTGGCCCCGTAGCGGAACGACCTGGGCGAGTCCCTCCCACTGTTCGTCGGTGACATCGTGGCTGTTCACCGGCATGCTCCGTCCTGGGTGGTGCTGACTGTCTGCATCGGGCAATTCTTACGCATGGTCACCCGTTCGGCCCAACAGCGACACCCTCCGCCAACCCGGAACGCCCGAGTCCGGCACTTCTGCCCCGGGGCCGGGTCAGGTAACTTCTACGTTGCTGTAGATACCGATTGTCGACAGCGGCCGGGGACCTGTGCGGTCCGGCCCGGTCGGGGAACACGTCCCCTGCCAGAATCGTTGGATCCCAGACAGAGCCCACCCGGGCCGCCCGGCGCATCGGTCGCCGGGCACACCGAAGAGGAGTCACGCACGTGTCCGCCAGATCGACGGACCCCCCGGGGCACAGTCCCCGACCATCCCGTCACGCACCTGTTGAAATCGGCACCCGGCGGGGTGGTGTTCGATGAGTGCCGTAGAGGCCTTGCTGGGCCTGCTCGCCGTGTTCGTACTCACCGCCGGCACCGGTTATTTCGTTGCCCAGGAGTTCGCCTACGTCTCCGTGGACCGGCTCGCGCTCGCGCGTGAGGCCGAGGCCGGGGACCGCAGGGCCGCCCGCGCGCTGAAGGTGCTGGAGCGGCTGTCCTTCATGCTGTCGGGCGCCCAGCTCGGCATCACCGTCACCGGTCTGGTCGTCGGTTTCATCGCCGAGCCGTCGGTGTCCGCGCTGCTCAGGCCGGCGCTGTCCGGCCTCGGACTGCCGGACGCGGCGGTGAGCGGTATCTCGGTCGTGCTCGCGTTCGTGCTGGCCACGATCGTCCAGATGGTGCTCGGCGAGCTGGCCCCGAAGAACCTCGCCATCGCCGTGCCCGAACGGCTGGCGAAGGCGCTGGCCGGCTCGACCCTGGCGTATCTGAAGGTCGTCGGACCGCTGGTGCGGATCTTCGACAATGCCGCCTCCGGCCTGCTGCGCCGCATCGGCATCGAGCCGGTCGAGGAGCTGCACCACGGTGCCACGCTGGAGGAGCTCGGTCATCTGATCGGCGAGTCCCACGAGAACGGGGCGCTGCCCGGGGACAGAGCCACCCTGCTGGACCACGCGCTGGAGTTCTCCGAGCGGACCCTGCACGCGGTGATGGTGCCGCGCGCGGACGCCGTCTTCGTCCGCGGGGAGGCGAGCGCCGACGAGGCGGTCGGCCTGATCGCGGCGCACGGCCACTCCAACTACCCCGTGCTCGGGGATCACCCCGACGACGTCGCGGGGGTGCTGGGTGTGCGTGAACTGATGGCGGTGCCCGCCGACCGGCTGGCCGGCGCCACCGCCGGCCGGATGGCCAGGCGGACCCTGCTGCTGCCGGACACGCTTCCGCTGCCGGACGCGGTCGCGCGGATGCGCGAGCAGGAGGACGAGTTCGCGGTCGTCCTCGACGAGCACGGCGGCGTGGCCGGCATCGTCACCTACGAGGACATCGCCGAGGAGCTGGTCGGTGACATCGCCGACGAGTCCGACAAGGTCTCCGAACTGGCGGTCGCCGACGGTGACGGCTGGCTCGTGGACGCGGGCCGCCGGCTGGACGAGGTGGCCGGGGCGACCGGCGTCCAGCTGCCCGAGGGGGACGACTACGAGACGGTGGCCGGCCTGGTCGTGGACCGGCTGGGCCGTTTCCCCACCGTGGGTGACCGGGTCACCGTCGAGCTGCCCAAGGACGGCCGCGCGGTGATCGACGTACGCACCCTGGACCGGCATGTCGCCGAGCGGGTGCGGGTCACCCGGATCGCGCCCCCGGTGGAGGACGGCATGGAGAAGGCGGAGGAACCCGCATGAGTTTCCCGATGGCTCTCTTCGTGACCGTGCTGCTGCTGATCGGCAGCGGGTTCTTCGTGGCGGCCGAGTTCGCGCTGGTCGCCGCCAAGCGGCACCGCATGGAGAAGGCGGCGTCCGAGGGGCGGCGCGGCGCCGGTGCCGCGCTGGCCGGCATGCGCGAGCTGTCGCTCATGCTGGCCGGTGCCCAGCTGGGCATCACGGTGTGCACGCTGGGCCTTGGCTCGGTGTCCAAGCCCGCGATCTCGCACGAGCTGGACCCGCTGCTGCACGCCCTGGGTCTGCCCAGCGCGGTCAGTTACGGGGTGGCGTTCGCCGTCGCGATGATGCTGGTGGTGTTCCTGCACATGGTGGTCGGCGAGATGGCTCCCAAGTCGTGGGCGATCGCCCACCCGGAGCGTTCCGCGATGCTGCTCGCCCCGTCGTTCAGGGCGGTGGTGAAGGTCGTCCGGCCGCTGATCCACGTGCTGAACGTGGTGAGCAACGCACTGGTACGGATGTGCCGGGTGAGCCCGCGCGACGAGCTGGCCTCGGTCCACGACCGTGAGCAGCTCACCCACCTGGTGGTGGAGTCGGAGCGGCTCGGCCTGATCAGCAAGACGGACTCCCAGCTGCTGACCCGTTCGCTGACCGAGCCCGACACCCCGGTCGGCGCCCTGCGGATCCCGGCCGAGGAGATCGACTCGGTGGAGGGTGACGCGGGGGTCGACGAGGTGCTGCGGGTGGCCACCGCGTGCGACCGGACCCGGCTGCTCGTCCGTGACGGGGGCACCGTCCTCGGCGCGATCCACGCGCGGGACGTGCTGGTCGCCCGTGCCCGGGGCCGGGCCACGAGCGCCCGCGAGCTGGCCCGCCCGGTGCCCGAGCTGACGGACACCACGACGGTCGCCGACGCGATCGACGTGCTGCGCCGCCGC
Organism: Streptomyces sp. NPDC058632; assembly: GCF_042717095.1. Taxonomy (NCBI): domain Bacteria; kingdom Bacillati; phylum Actinomycetota; class Actinomycetes; order Kitasatosporales; family Streptomycetaceae; genus Streptomyces; species Streptomyces sp. NPDC058632. The sequence continues at coordinate 25,947 of NZ_JBHXQZ010000085.1, forward strand.
CGGGGCACGCTGGCGGTCGTCCGGGACGACTCGGGCCGGCTGACCGGCATGGTCACGCTGGACGACCTGCTGGCCCGGCTGATGCTCCCGGCCGGGGGCTGACCGCACACCGGACGCGAGCACGACAGAGCGCCGGCCGGTCCGCGACACGCGGGCCGGCCGGCGCGTTTTCGCTCGGCGGGAGTGGCGGGGCGGCGCCGGGCCCCGACCGCGGTCCGACGAGGCCGTTCACACGCCCCGGCCCCTCACGAAGGCCCCGGCCCCGGCGTACACCGCCGACGGCCGGGGCCTTCCCCGCGGGTCAGCCCGCGACGACCGCCTCGGCCGCCGCGACCCCGCACACGCGCGCCGCCCCGTGCGTGGCGACGTGCAGCGCACCGCGCGGCGCGGACTGCGGTACGCCCATCTCCACGACCACGGTGTCCGGCCCGGACGCGAGCAGGGTGTCCAGGGCCGTACGCATCCACGGGTGCCGGTGCTCGTCGCGGACCACGGCGACCACGCGCCGGCCGGCCGCGGCCTCGAGCGCCCGCGCTCCGGCGTCGGGGCCGGTGAAGGAGTTGGTGGTGGTGCCGGGCAGCAGCCGCTCCAGTTCCGCGCCGACGCCCCAGGGGGTCTCGTCGCCGACGGCGATGTTGGCGGCGGGGTGGAAGGTGGCCACGTACACCGGTCCGGTGACCGGTGCGGCGGGCCCGGTGCGGGTGACGGTCACCGCGCGGCGGGCCGCCGTGAGGCCGATCTCCGGCTCGCGGTCGTCCTCGGCCCCCGGGGAGCGCCGTACGCCGGCGGTCCAGTCGGCCAGGGCGCGGACCCGGGCGGCGGCGTCGGCGAGCCGCTCCTCGGGGAGTTCGCCCGAGCGGACGGCGGCGACGAGCGCGTCCGTCAGGCCCTGCACCGTGTCCTCGTCGCACAGCCCGCCGCCCACGCAGATCGCGTCGGCGCCGGCCGCGATGGCCAGGACGACTCCGTGTTCGAGGCCGTAGGTGCCGGAGACGGCGCGCATCTCCATGCCGTCGGTGACGATCAGTCCCTGGTAGCCGAGTTCGCCGCGCAGCAGGTCGGTGAGGATGCGGCGGGAGAGGGTGGCGGGGCGGTCCGGGTCGAGGACGGGGACGCGGATGTGGGCGCTCATGACGGCGCGGGTGCCGGCCGCGATCGCCGCCCGGAACGGCTGGAGTTCGCGTTCGTGGAGCGTGGTGGCGTCGAGGTCGATGTGCGGGACGGCGTGGTGGGAGTCGACGCCGGTGTCGCCGTGGCCGGGGAAGTGCTTGGTGCAGGCGGCGACGCCGGTGGACTGCAGGCCCTCGACCCAGGCGGCGGTGTGCCGGGCGACCAGGCCGGTGTCGCCGCCGAAGGAGCGGACGCCGATGACCGGGTTGTCGGGGTTGGCGTTGACGTCGGCGGAGGGCGCCCAGTTGAAGTTGACGCCGCACTCGGCGAGCCGGCGGCCCAGTTCACGGGCGACGCCGCGGGTGAGGGCGGTGTCGTCGACGGCGCCGAGGGCGTGGTTGCCGGGGAAGGAGGAGCCGGTGCGGACCTCGAGCCGGGTGACGTCGCCGCTCTCCTCGTCGATGGCGACGAGGAGGTCGTCCCGTTCGGCCCGCAACTGCGCGGTGAGGGCGGCGACCTGCTCGGCGGTCTCGACGTTGCGGCCGAAGAGGGCGACGGAGGCGAGCCCTTCGGAGAGCCGGCGGCGCACCCAGTCGGGCGCGGTGGTGCCGGCGAAGCCCGGCTGGAGCACGGCGAGGGCGTCGCGGGTGAGGGTGCCGGTGCCGGTGGTGGATGTCGTCATCGAAGCATCAGCCCTTCACGGCGCCGTCGGTCAGGCCGCTGACGGCCTTGCGCTGCAGGAAGATGAAGAGGATCAGGATGGGAAGCGCGAACAGGGAGGAAGCGGCCATCGTCGCCCCCCAGTCGTCACCGAAGGCGGTGCGGAACTGCGACAGCCACAGCGGCAGCGTCTGCGCCTCGATGCTCTTGTTGAGGATCAGGACGAGGGGGAACTCGTTCCACGCGGTGATGAAGCCGAACAGGGAGGTGGCCATGAGGCCGGGCGCCAGCAGGGGGAAGATCACCTTGACGAACGCCTGGGTCCGGGTGCAGCCGTCGACCATGGCCGACTCCTCCAGCTCCTTCGGCACGGCGGCCACGTAGCCGCGCAGGGTGAGGAGCGTGAGGGGCAGCACCATCATCATGTAGAACGCGGTCAGCGGCACCAGGCTGTCGAGCATGTCGCTGTCGCGCACCAGCATGTAAATGGCGATGACCATGACCTCCCAGGGCGCCATCTGGGCGAGCATGAAGGTCACGATGAAGCCGCGCCGCCCCTTGAAGCGCATCCGGGCCAGCGCGAAGGACGCGATCAGCGCGATGACCAACGACAGCAGGACCGCGACCACGGTGACGGTGACGGAGTTGCGCACCAGCGTCCAGAAGTGGTCCGCGTGCACGGCCCGGTCGAAGTGCGTGAGGGTGACGTCGGTCGGGAACCACACGGGGCTCTCGGAGATGATGTCGCCCTGCGGTTTGAAGGCGGTGGCGAACATCCAGTAGACCGGGAACGCGAATCCCACGGAGAGGACGACGGCGGTCGCGTTGGGCCAGATACGGCCGAAGAGTGAGCGCTTCACAGCTCGTCCTCCTCCTGCTTGGTCACCGCGCGCAGGTAGTACGAGGTGATGACGATCAGCACCAGGATGGTCAGGAACGAAATGGCCGCGCCCATGCCGAAGTGCTGGTTTCCGACGCCCTCGACGAAGGCGTAGATCGGCAGGGTCTCGGTGAGCCGGTCCGGGCCGCCCTCGGTGACGGCGAAGATCTGCGGGAACGCCTTGAAGACCCAGATGACTTCGAGGAACGTCGTGGCGTAGAGGAAGGGCCGCAGGAACGGGAAGGTGACCGAGGTGAAGCTCTTCCAGGCGCCGGCGCCGTCCAGGGACGCGGCCTCGTACAGTTCCCTGGAGATGGTGGTGCTGGCGGCGTACAGGTTGATCGCCACGAACGGGACCGACTGCCAGACGATCAGCAGGGTGATCACCGAGAACGCGGAGAACTGGGTACCGAGCCAGTTGTGGTCCGCCATGGAGTGCCAGCCGAGCCTGTCCAGCGTCCAGTTGACGACGCCGAAGCGCTGGGCGAAGAGCCACTGGTAGACGGTGGTGGCGGCGATGACGGGCATGGCCCAGGCGAGGACCAGGCCCAGCATGAGCAGCAGTCGCATCCGGCGTCCCAGCCGGGCGAGCAGGAGACCGATGAGGGTGCCGAACCCCATGATCAGCACCACGTTGGCCGCGGTGAAGTAGACGGTGCGCCTGACGACCGCCCAGAACTCCGGATTTCCCAGGGCCTCCTGGTAGTTGTCGACCCCGTTCCATTCGGTCAGGTGCTGGATGAGCTGCCGCGCGTTCAGGTTCTGGAACGACAGCATGCCGTTCTTCACCAGGGGCCAGCCGAGCAGGATCAGCGTGGCGGTCAGGGCCGGCAGCAGGAGCAGGTAGGGGACTGCGGCCTTCCGGCCGTGTGAGGTCCTGGAACCGCGTGTCCCACGCGGGCTCGAAGGGGCCTCGGCCTTGCGGACATCGGGCTCCCCTGCCGTGTCCGTGCCTCGGGTCTGCACTGGCATGACGTGTCGTCTCTTCCATGGCCGTACGAGCAACACAGCTGACACCGGGGGCGCCGTGCGACGGCGCCCCCGGCACGAGGCGTCAGCTCTCCTGAGCCAGACGCTTGTTGATCTCGGCCTCGACGCTCTCGGCGGCCTCGGCCGGGGACTTCCCCTTCAGCACCGCCGTCATGTAGGCCTTGATCGGGTTGGGGGTGTTCTCCACCGCGGCCCACTGCGGGATCAGCGGGGTGGTGCCGCCGCCTGCGGCGGCCGGGGCGGCGGCCTCCGCGACCGCGTTGCCCTCCAGGCTGGACTCCAGGGACTGCTTGTTCGGGATGACGCCGTTGGCCTTGGCGAGGGCACCCTCGAACTCGTCGGACAGAGCGACCCTCAGGAACTCCTGGGCCAGTTCCTGCTTCTCGCTGCCGGCGGCGACGGCGAGGTTGGAACCGCCGAGGAAGACGCCTTCGGGCTTGTCCGCGGTCTCACCGGGGATGGTGAAGTAGCCGAGATCCTTCTCGATCTCCGGGTTGGCCTTGACGGCGGTCGCCGCCTCCCAGCCCATGCCGATGAAGGCACCGGTCCTGCCCTTGGCGAAGACGTCGGCCTGCTGCGGGGTGGCCTCGTCCTTGTCCTTGGGGGCCTTGGAGAACGAGGCGTACTTCCGGTAGATCTCCATGGCCGCGGCGACCTTGGGGTCGGCGAGGTTGGAGACGTACGTGTCGCCCTCCTTCTTCACCAGATCGGCGCCCTGGCCGATGATCAGGCCGTCGAAGAAGTACCAGTTCTGGCCGGGCATGTAGATCGGCTCGGCGTCGGTCTTCTTCCCGATGGTCTCGAGGTCTTCGAAGAACTCGTCACGCGTCTTGGGCGTGTCCTTGATGCCGGCCTCGGCCCAGATCGCCTTGTTGTAGATGACGACGCGGTTGGCGAAGTACCACGGAGCGGCGTACTGCTTGCCCTCGAAGACGGAGGACTGGTTGACCGAGTCCGTCCACTCGGCGCCGATCTCCTTCTTCAGGTCCTCCAGTTCGGCAAGGCCTCCGGTCGCCGCGTACGACGGGGTCTGGGTGTTGCCGATCTCGATGACGTCCGGCGGGTCGCTCTCGGAGAGGGCCGTGGTGACCTTCTGCTGGATGCCGTCCCACTTCTGGGTCTCGAACTTCACCTTCGCGCCGGTCTTCTTCTCGAAGGCGGCCTGCACGTCCTTGCTCCAGTCGGCCGGCGCCGAACCGTCCATCGTCCAGACGACCAGGGTCTGCCCCTCGAAGCCGTCCGCCCCGGTGTTCTTCCCGTCGCCGTCGTCTCCCCCGCACGCAGCGACGGAGAACAACAGGCCCGCGACCCCGATCGCGGCTATCAGCTTGCGCTTCACGCGCCACCCCTCCTCAGGAATGCCTTCCACACCCACGCCCTCGGCGGTGACCCTCGCAGCGGCGCAGCACTCGGCGGGCTGGGACCCGGCTTCCATAAATGGTTTAGACCAGCAAGGGGGAGCTTGGCCTAGACCTATGACCCTGTCAAGGGTCGCGCGGCCGATTGCCCGAGCCTCCTCCGGCACCTCCCGCGGGACCTGGAACTCCCCTTGAACGGGGACGCGTCGACGGTTGGACTAGACCAAAAGAAGACGTGCGGTTATAACGGGACCGCCGAGCGTGCGGCGCCGAACCCGGCCGTCCGCCGACGTGCACCGCGGCCGGCACCTGCCGTCCGCACCGCCGGACCCCGCACCCGGAAGGCAGGTCATGAGCACGGACCTCAGCAGCGCCCAGGCCGAGACGGGGGCACCGGACCCCACCGGCCGCGTCCCGAAGTACTACCGCATCAAGCAGCGCTTACTGGGGATGACCGAGGCACGCCCGCCGGGCTCGCCGATGCCGGCCGAGCGCTTCCTCGCCCTCGAGTTCCGCACCTCGCGCACCACCGTGCGCAAGGCCCTCCAGGAGCTGGTGAGCGAGGGCCGGCTGGTCCGCATCCAGGGCAAGGGCACCTTCGTCGCCCGCCCGAAGATCTACCGCACCCTCCAGCTGACCTCGTACACCGAGGACATGCGCAACCAGGGGCTCACCCCCGCCTCCCAGGTCCTGGACATCGACTACATGGCGGCCGGTGAGGAACTGGCGGCACTGCTCGAGGTGGAGCGGGGCGAGAGGGTGCTGCGGGTCGAGCGGCTGCGGCTGGCCGGGGGTGAGCCGATGGCGATCGAGGCGACCCATCTGTCGGCGCGCCGCTTCCCCGGCCTGCGCCGGAACCTCGCCCGCCGCACCTCGCTCTACACGACGCTCTCCGAGGTGTACGGGGTACGGCTGGCGGAGGCCGACGAGACCATCGAGACCTCTCCCGCCACCCCGCGGGAGGCCGGCCTGCTCCACACGGACGTGGGCCTGCCGATGCTGCTGCTGTCCCGCCACTCACGGGACGAGCAGGGAAGGCCGGTCGAGTGGGTCCGCGCGGTGTACCGCGGCTCGCGCTACCGGTTCACGGCGAGGCTGTCCCGCCCGGCGCCCTGACCCCCTCCGGCACCCCGACGCCTTCCGCCCCTGATACCGCCCGGACCCCGAAGGTCAATTGGTCTGGACCTTTGCACGGTCCGGACGGTATACACGGAGGGTCCATCCGGCTTCCACCCCAAGGACCCACCCCATGGCCATTCGGCAACGCACCATCGCTCTCGGCACGTTGGGCTTCGGCACGAGCGTCGACGAGGAGACGTCGTTCCGGATCCTCGACCGTTTCACCGAACTGGGCGGCACCGTCCTCGACACGGCCGACAACTACGCGTTCTGGGTCGACGGCGCGAACGGCGACGAGAGCGAACTCGTCCTCGGCGCCTGGCTCAAGAGCCGCGGGGCACGCGACCACGTGACGATCGGGACCAAAGCCGGTGCCCGGCCCACCGTCCCCGGCGCGGGCCTGGAGTCCGCCGAAGGACTGTCGGAGAAGGCGATCAGGTCGGCGCTGGAGGGCAGTCTGCGCCGGCTGGGCACCGACCGCGTCGACGTGTACTGGGCCCACATCGAGGACCGGTCCGTCCCCCTGGCCGAAACCGTGCACACCCTCGCGGACCTCGTCGACGAGGGCAGGGTGGGCGAGCTGGGCGTGAGCAACCACGCCGTCTGGCGCGCGGAGCGGGCCCGCGCACTGGCCGGGGACCGGCCGCGCTGCACCCACCTCCAGTACCGGTACTCGTACCTGCAGCCCCGCCTCGACATGCCGCTGCCGTCGTCCGCGCACGTGCACGCCACCTCCGACCTGCTCGACTACGCGCGCAGCGAGCCGGACCTGCTCCTGTGGGCGTACAGCCCGCTGCTGTCCGGCGGCTACACCCGCGAGGACGTGGAGATCCCCGCCGCGTACGACCATCCGGGCACACCGCCCCGGCTGACGGCGCTCCGCGAGGTCGCCGGGGAGCTGGGGGCGACCGTGAACCAGGTGGTCCTGGCCTGGCTGCTCGACCACACCCCCCGGATCCTGCCGATCGTCGGGGTCAGCCGGGTCGCACAGGCCGAGGAGGCCATGGCGGCCCTCGACCTGACCCTGAGCGCGGAGCAGCGCGACCGGCTGGACCGGGCCGGCCGGTGACACCCGGCCGACGGCGGTGAGAGCCCGCCGGCCATGGGCGGTGCCCGGCACACTCCGGGCGCCGCCCCCACCGCCCGGGGTGTGCCCCTCAGCCGGGCAGTGACACCGTCAGGCGCTGCGCCTGGTGGTCGGAGAGTCCGCGCGGGTCGTCGAAGTCGTAACGGTGCACCTCGAGCAGGTCGTCGGTGAACGCCCAGTCGAGCCGCCACAGGCCCGCCCCGTCGCTGTTCCAGGTGCCGGGCAGGACCGTCGCGGACGCGGGCAGCGCGTCCCGGAGGACGTCGCGTATCCCGTCCAGGTCCCGCATGGCCGGTGTGGTGTTGAAGTCGCCCGCGACGAACACCGGGTGGGGGTTGTCCGACACGTCCCGGAGCAGGGCCTCGTAGTGGTCCCGCCGCACGGCGTCGCGGGAGCGGATCTCACCGTAGAAACCGGCGCTCAGCACGCTGCGTTCGATGTCGAGCTGGACCGGGATGTGCACGTTGTAGAACGAGACCGGCCGGCCGCGCACATCGAGGTCCGTGCGCAGCACCTTGCCCTGCTCGAACTCCTCCTGCCAGGACGCGCCGCGCCCCGCGCCCCCGCCCTGCCCGACCGGTGTGCGGGAAACGACCGGGAAACGCGAGAGGGTGACCTGCTCCCCCAGCACCTCCACCTGGTATCCGGGGAACTCCCTGCGGATACGGTCCAGTTCGTCGAGCGGCGCGGGCCGTCCGTCGACCCACGCCAGGTACTCCTGCAGCAGGTAGACGTCGGCCCGCTGCGCCTTGAGATACCCGTAGAAGGTGTCGGGGGCGTCCGTGGTGTCCCAGTACTCGGTGTTCCACGAGACCACTTTCACCGCGCCCGCGGGTGCGCGGCCGGGGCCCCCGCCGGGCACCAGGGCGGCCCAGTTGACGCCGGAGCGGGTGAGCCCCGAGAACAGCAACAGCACGAGTACGACCGTCAGCGGCCGGCGCACCCGGCGCCCGGCCGCCGTCCCGGCGAGCGCCAGCAGTACCAGCGGCACGGCGACGAAGCAGACCGGCGGCACGAGGTCGGGAATCAGCCACACCCACCAGCGTCCGCTGAGCAGGAGGTTGAGCGCCGAGTACAGCGCCCACAGCACGGTGAGGCAGATCAGCGCCCCCGAGACGGCGCCCCGGCCCCGGCCGGGGCCGGGGCGTGACG